>JANNFQ010000147.1:0-5880 GCA_031380045.1 Acidimicrobiaceae bacterium | reverse complement strand
GTGCGGCGTGTGGAGCCCACGCATCGCCAAGATGGCCGGCGCCACCATCCCCCTCACCCCGGCCGTGCACCAGATGGCCGATGTCGGCCCCATCGACATCCTGCAGCAGAGCGGTGCCGAGGTCGCGTACCCCATCGTGCGCGACATGGACACGTTCTGCTACGAGCGTCAGTCGGCCGGCTCGATGGAGGTGGGCAGCTATGCCCACCGACCCATCTTCATGCATCCCGACGACATCCCCAGCAACCAGGCCAGCGCGCTGACGCCCACCGAGCTGCCGTTCACCGCCGACGATTTCGACCAGCAGTTCGAAGAAGCCATCGAGTTGATGGACATGTTGGGCGAGGCCGAGATCCGCTACGCGATCAACGGTCTGCTCAGCTTGACTCCCGACGCCAATCCGGTACTGGGCGAGACCGTCGAGGTGCGCAACCTGTGGAGCGCTGCCGCGGTGTGGATCAAGGAGGGCCCCGGCATCGCCCAACTGGTGGCCGAGTGGATGACCTACGGGTATCCGCACATGTGCGACCCGCACGGCAGCGACATCAGCCGCTTCTACCCGCACGAGAAGACCGAGCATCACATCAACGCGCGCTGCGCCGAGCACTTCAACAAGACCTACGGCATCGTCCACCCACGCGAGCAGTGGGCCAGCCAGCGCGGTATGCGCCGCAGCCCGTTCTATGCGCGTGAAGAGGCGTTGGGCGCAGTGTTCTTCGACGCCCGCGGCTGGGAGCGGCCGCAGTGGTACGAGAGCAACGCCACGCTGATGGAGAAGTACCCCGAGGCGTGCAAGCAGCGCGAGCACGAGTGGGACGCCCGCTGGTGGAGCCCGATCACCAACGCCGAGCACCTGGCCATGCGCGACAGCGTCGGCATGGTGGACCTGACCGCGTTCAACGAGTTCGACATCACCGGCCCCGGCGCGAAGGACTACCTGCAGTACGTGTGCGTCAACAGCGTCGATGTCGCCGTCGGCCGCTCGGTGTACACCCCGTTGCTGACCCCGCACGGTGGATTCCGCGGCGACCTGACCATCCAGCGTCTGGGCCAGGATCACTTCCGCATCATCACTGGCGCGTTCGACGGCGGCCGCGACAACTACTGGTTCAACAAGTACCTGCCGCGTGACGGCAGCGTCACGTTCACCGACATGTCGGCAGGCATCTGCACGCTGGGCGTGTGGGGCCCCAACGCCGAAGCCACCATGGCCAAGATCGTCACCGATCAGACCGGATCTCAGCACCTTGGCGCATACGACGTCAGCCAGGCCGGCTTCCCGTACGGCGCCGTGCGCGAGGTGCTGATCGACGGCATTCCGTGCATCATGTTCCGCATCAGCTACGTGGGCGAGAACGGCTGGGAGATCTACACCAAGATGGAGCACGGCCTGCGCATGTGGGACACCGTTGCCGCAGCCGGCAAAGAGTTCGACATCGTGCCCGTGGGCATCGGCGTGTACGCCGTCACCGGGCGCATCGAGAAGGGCTACCGCCTGATGGGCGCCGAACTCGAGAGCGAGTACGACCCGGTCGAGGCGGGTCTGGCCCGGCCGAAGGTGAAGTCGGCCGATTTCTTGGGCAAGGAGGCATACCTGAAGGCCCGGGCCGATGCCGAGTCCAACGGCGGCCCCGCCGCGGTCATGTGCACGCTGTCCATGGATTCACATCGCGGTGCGGCCGGCATCGACCGGTTTCCAACGGGCGGCAACGAGCCGATCCTCACGCTGGACGGCCAGCGCATCCTCGATGCCACGGGACGTGTTTCTCGCGTCACCACCGCCGGCGCAGCGCCGTCGTTGGGCACCTATCTGTTGCTTGCCTACCTGCCGCCGCAGCATGCCGTCGAGGGCACCAAGCTGCAGGTGATGTACATGAACGAGTGCTTCCCCGTCACCGTCGCCCGCGCCGGTAGCCGGCCGTTGTTCGACCCCGACGACAAGCGGATGAAGAGCTGACATGCGGGTGCTGGTCTGTGTGAAGCGAGTGCCGGCACCCGGCGCGCGCATCAACATCACCGCCGATGGTCAAGCGGTCGACACTGCGTTCTTGGGCTTCACGATGAGCCCGCACGAAGAGTGCGCTGTAGAAGAGGCAGTGCAACTCATCGAACGTCACGGTGGAGAATCGACAGTGCTCACCCTCGGGCCGGCCGAGGCCGACGAGCAACTTCGCTACGCCGCCAGCCTGGGTGTCAGCAAGGCCGTGCTACTGCCCATCCCGGCAGACGCGGTCGGCGGAGTCGATTGGGACCCGCAGCGCACTGCTGCCTCCATCGCAGCTGCGATCGCCGATCTCGAGGCCGCCGAGGGAGCGTTCGACATCATCCTGTTCGGCAACGAGTCGGCCGACTCCGGCGGATTTCAGGTGGCCATTCGCGTCGCTCGGTCGCTGGGCCGACCGGTGGTGAACGGCATCAAGGGCATCGAGGTGACCGAGCTCGACGGAGCGCCATCGGTGCGAGCACGCCGCGAGGCCGACTCCGGCGTCGAGGTCTACGCGCTGGCGATGCCAGTGGTTCTTGGGGTCAAAGAGGGCATCAACCTGCCGCGCTACCCGACACTGAAGGGACGCCTGGCGTCGAAGAAGGTCGACGTCGCTCAGGTGGTTCCGGTGGGTGCACCTGGCGGCCAGACCATGCAGACGTTGCTGCCATCCGCAGAACAGGTGACCGCCACGACCATCTTGGGCCACGGTCCCGATGCTGCTGCAGCAGTGGTCGATCTGCTCGAAGAGCTCGGGGTGCTGAAATGACCGTGCCTGAAAAAGCCGTGCCTGAAAGAACCGTGCTGGTCATCGTCGAACACGATCGTGGTGCCATTGCATTGGCGACGTTCGAGGCGATTGCGGCGGCACGGTCGTTGGGCGAGTCGGTGCAGGCGATCACCATCGGAGCATCCGCAGATCCATTGGTCGATCAGCTGGGCGCCCATGGCGTGTCGTCGGTCGTGCAGGCCCACCACGGACTGCTGAACGACTACGGCCCCGAGGCATGGGGCGAGACCGTGGTGCAACTGATTGCCCAGTACAAACCGACGGCGGTGCTGGCCACCGGCACCGATCGAGGCAACGAAGTGATGGCGCACATCGCCGCCGCGCTCGACGCCCCCATGGTGGCCAACTGCACGGCCATCACGCCCGATCCCGAGGCGGGGGCCGCGTGGAACATCGTGCGGACGCGCTGGGGTGGGTCGCTGCTCGAGCGCTGCCAGTTGCGGGCCGAGGTGAAGCTGTTGACCACCGCGCACCACGCCTTCTTGGTCGGCGAAGCTCCAACAGCGATCACCGCCGAAGTGTTCGCCCCGCAACTCGATCCGGTGCTGGGGCGCACGGTGGTCACTGAACGAGTCGAGCGCGCCGCCGGCGTCACGCTGGCAACTGCGCCTGTCGTGGTCGGTGGCGGACGCGGTGTCGGTTCGCCGGAAGGCTTTGCGCCACTGCAAGAGTTGGCCGAGCTGCTGGGTGGTGTCGTCGGATGTTCTCGAGCGGTCACCAACAATGGCTGGCGCAACCACACCGACCAGGTCGGCCAGACCGGCACCCGCATCGCCCCCGACGTGTACTTCGCCTGTGGCATCTCGGGCGCCATCCAGCACTGGGTCGGAGCGATGGCATCGAAGAAGATCGTCGCGATCAACACCGATCCCGAAGCCAACATGGTCACCAAGGCCGACTATGCGGTGATCGGCGATCTGCACCAGGTCGTGCCCGCCATCAGCGCCGAGATCCGCCGCCGCAGATCAACCCGTGTCTGATCACGTGGGCGCTGGTCCGGCCCTGCGCCGCGACCTGGCGATGGCCACATGGGGACTGTTCGTGGGGTTGGCCCTACTGATGTTGGCCGGCGGGCTGTTCAGCACGATGCTGGGCGTCCGCGCCGAACTACAGGGGCTGCCCACCGCCATCACCGGTCTGATCAGCGCGTCGTACTTCCTGGGCTTCGTCGTCGGATCGAGACTCACCCTGGCGGCCCTCGGCTCGGTCGGCCACATCCGTGTCTATGCCGCCCTTGCCGCGGTACTGGCGGCGGCGATGCTGGGCGTCGGTCTGACCGGCGCGTGGGGGGCGTGGGCGGCGCTGCGGCTGGTGACCGGCCTGTGCTTCGCCGGTCAGTACGTGGTGGCCGAGTCGTGGTTGAACGGCCTGGCGACCAACACCAATCGCGGGCGCCTGCTGGCGGTGTACACGGTGGTCATCACCGGCGCGTATGCGGTCGGTCAGGCGTCGATCTTCGCTGTCGATGCGCAGGTGCTGACCGGCTTCGCGATCGTCAGCATCTTGACATCGCTGGCCGTGGTGCCGGTCACCCTGTCAGAGGAAGCGGTGGCGCCGCGCATCGAGGTCGCCACCCGCGTCTCGCTGCGCGAGCTGGCCCAGATCGTGCCCACCGGGCTGGGCACCTGCCTGCTGGTCGGTGTTGCCCACGGCGCGCTCAGCGGCCTCCCCGCTGTGTATGCAACCCGAGCCGGCTTTCCTGCGGGCGAGGTCGGGCTGTTCGCGGCAGCGCCCAGCTTGGGCGGCATGGCCCTGAACTGGCCCCTGTCGGCGGCGTCCGACGACATCGATCGGCGCGCAGTCGGCCTGGCCGCAGCTATCGGTGCCTCGCTGATCGCGGTCGTGCTGGTGTTGACCCCCGAGGCGCACTGGATGGCGTTGGTGTGGTTCGGTCTGCTGGGTGGCCTGAGCTACCCGCTCTACTCGATCGCCGGGGCCTACACCAACGACTGGATCGAGCCCGAGCAGTTGAACGCTGCCGCCTCGCAACTGGTCACTCTGTACGGCATCGGCGCGGTCGTCGGACCGTTTGCGGCCGCCACGATGATGATCCTCGTCGGCCCTGTGGGATTCTTCTGGGCGCTGTTCGGCCTGCATGCCCTGATCGCCGCATTCCTGCTGTATCGCATGCGCGCCTGGCGGGCGCCGCTGGCGAAGCGACCGTGGAGCGATGTCTCGCTGCCGGCGCGCGCGTTCTACGTACCCGCTGCGGTGGCCGCCATCGGCAGGACGCGCCGCAGCCGCCGTCGCACCGAACCCGAGTGAAGGTCAGCCCAACTTGGTCAGTTGCTTGCGCTGCCACTGTGCGGTGGCCTCGACGTTGTTGAAGGTGAACAGATGCAGACCTTCAATGTTCAGATTGTGGGCGAGCTTGCTGAGCGGCGTGATCAGCTTGCCGGGGTCGTAACCGGTGGGGGAGAACAGGCGAAACAGTGTGCTGCTGTTCTTCTTGACGAAACGCATCGACGAGCCGATGCCCAGGCGAGCACCCATGGTCAACAGCTTGGCTCGATCGATGACTCCGGGAACGCCCAGATGCAACGGCAACGTGAATCCTGCGGCGCGCTCGGCCGATGCCCACGTGGTCCACTTGGCCAGATCGAAGCACATCTGCGTGCTGGCGTATCCCGACACGCCGGCCTCGGCCAGCAGTGCTTGCTTGGCGTGCAACGCCTGGTGCACCACGGCCTGATCGATGAGCGCGTGGCCGTCGGGGTAGGCGGTGATGCCGATTCGGCTGAGGCCGTGATCGGTGTCCAGGAAGTCGCGCAGGAACGCCACGACGCCGTCGTACTGACCGATCGGCTCTGGCGCGTCGCCCGCCACCAAGAACACTTCGGTCAACGCATGCGCCTTGCAGAACGAGGCCAGACGCTGCACGTGCGCCCGGTCTTCGGTCAGTCGCGCCGACAGGTGCGGCACGGCGACATGCCCGTGGTCGACGATCTTCGCGGTCAGGTCAAGAGTGGCTTGCAAACCCTTCACCGGCGAGCATGTGACCGACACCGAGCTGTCCGGGGGGACGAACTCGATCTGGGCATCGACGTTCTTCAGCGGGATCAGCTCGTAGCGCGCCTCGGCGATCAGGCGCCGCTGCACAGCGGAC
>JANNFQ010000132.1:0-4373 GCA_031380045.1 Acidimicrobiaceae bacterium | reverse complement strand
TCGAGATCGTTTTCGTCAACGACGGCAGCATCGACGCGTCAATGGCAACGCTTCGCGCTCTGGCCGAACTGGACCCGCGATGTGTGGTACTCGATCTCAGCCGAAACTTCGGCCAACACCCGGCGATCGGCGCGGGGCTGGCTCGAGCAACTGGCGACCTGACCGTCCTGATGGATGCCGACCTTCAGGATCACCCGGAAGAACTCCCGAAGTTGCTCGGGGTTTTTGACGAGAATCCCGACGTGGACATCGTCTACACAACCTTCCAGATGGACGGCGGGGGCAAATCGCGCGTGACGAGTCGGCTGTTCCACACAGTTTTCGCTCGGCTGAGCGACGTGCACATACCATCGAACCTCGGCACGTATCGAGTCTTTACGGCGGCCGTTCGACGGGCGTTGCTGGAGTATCCCGAACGATCCGCGGTCTACGGCCCGCTGATGGCCCAAATGGGTTTCGTCAATCGATACGTCGAGGTCGCGAGGTCACAGGCACCTGGGCGTGCGTCGTCGTACACGTTTCGCCGGCGACTGTCGCTAGCGATGTCGTCGATCATCTCCTACGGCTCAGTTGTTCATCGGTTCGTTACTTGGGTCGGCTTTTCACTCACAACCCTCAGCGGCGGTTACCTGGTCGTGTTGATCGTCCAGTACCTCGGCGGCTACCGGGATCTCGTCAACGGGCAACTGCTCTTGCTGGGCATCACTGTGCTGATGTCTGGAGTTCTGCTGATGACAGTGGGCGTGATGACCGCCTACACCTTCCGAATCTTTCAGGAGGTGCTCGCCCGCCCTCGATACCACGTCGCCCGCGAATACGGCCGAGGGCTTCCACCGTCCACATGAGACTCGCTGTCCTACAGTCCAACTACATCCCGTGGAAGGGCTACTTCGACCTGATGGGAATGGCCGACCTCTTCGTCGTGTACGACAGCGTGCAGTACACGAAGAACGACTGGCGAAATCGCAACATCTTGCCCTCTCCAACCGGACCGACGTGGCTGACCATTCCGGTCACGACGGCAGGGCGATCGGAACAACGAATCAACGAAGCGGAGATTGGCGATCGGCGGTGGGCCCGGAAGCATTGGCAGACCGTGTCGCAGATGCTTGCCCGACGACCGGGGTTCGCCACGTATCGGGACCAATGGGAAACATGGTGGGGCGAAGCCGAATCGTTCAAGTTGCTCCACGACGTCAACGTTCACTTTCTGCAGCGATTCGCTGGCCAATTGGAAATCACCACGCCGATTGTCGATGACCGCGACTATCAGTTCGTAGCTGATACACCGACCGGCAAGCTGGTGCAACTGTGCGAGGCGGTCGGCGCGGACCGTTACGTCACCGGGCCGGCGGGCCTGGACTACCTCGAACTGCACAGGTTCGGGCAGAAGGGCATCGCCGTCGACGTGATCGACTACAGCAGCTATCCCGAGTATCAGCAAACGACAGGCGAGTTTCGCCACGGCGTCAGCGTGATCGATCTGCTTGCCTCGGTCGGTCCGGGGGCAAGCAAGCATTTGCTCGGCTCGTTCCGGACCGTCACCGACTCCTCGACCTGAGCGTCGCTCGGCGACGCGGCGCGTCAAGGCCAGATCGAAAGCCCTAACGCCCGGCCTCCGGAACGGAACCGCCCACGAATGATCGAGATCAGCGCACGCATCAGCGCCTGCAATCTCACCGTGAATCGAATGCGACCCGCTCGAGATGCCCGCTTCCAGCCCAGCCCCGCTGCCCGGACCGCGAGCATCCGGCAGACCTCGGTCTCCTCGGTCGTGCGCACCATCGATTGCGAGTTCAGTTGGGTCATCGACTGCTGGTGGCGCCGATAGCGGAACACGGGCGCCGGCTCTAGCACGATCGTTCCTCCGGACAGCAGGATGCGCCCGTACAGCTCTAGGTCCATCACCTGGGTCCACCGCTCGTTCCACGCTTGCCCATCCAGCGCAGCGATCGCAGCCATTCGATACGACACGGCAGGGCAGTAGAAGAACTGGCCGCGCAACAGCAGTTGCAGTCCACGCTCGCCGTGCAGTCTGTCCAATCGCTTCGGCCACAACCACGCCTTGACCGTGTCTGGGATGGTGCGCGCGGGCGCACCGTTCGCGTCGATGACCGTCACCTTCGTGGCAACGCACGTCGCGTCGGGTGCCGCCGCGTGTGCCGTACGAACTGTTGCGATGTAGCCCGGTTCCAGCAGGTCGTCGGCGTGCAGGATCATCGCCAACTCGGCACCTCGTTCCCATGCGAGATCGAAGCATCGGTTGAACGAGCCGGCCACGCCCAGGTTCGTCGGATTGCGCTCGACCGTGATGCGGTCGTCACCGAGGTCGGCCACCAACGTGTCGATGCCCTGATCTTCGGGCGAGTCGTCCACCACGACGCACCGCCAGCCGGGGTCGGTCTGCGCGATCACGCTGTGCAGCGTCTGCCGCAAGTACTCGACGTTGCTGTAGAACGGCACCATCACCCAGTAGTCAGGGACCAAGGCGGGCGTTGTGTCCATCGAGCATCAGACGCTACCGGCCAACGCCGCTGACAGACCCGCATCGCCTACGCTCGACGGCCATGTCCACCACTGCGAAGCAGGCGCTCGTCCTGGCCATCGGCGGGATGTTCATCATGGCGGTCATCCTTCGTTTGGCCCGCCGCCGCTTCCTCAGCACCCGCTACGCGATCGGTTGGCTGGGCGTCGGTGCACTGGTGGCCCTGGCCGCGGCGATGATGCCGTTCGTCGGCCGATTGGGACGCCTGGCCAACATGACGCCAACGGCCGTGCTGCTGACCATCAGCTCGGTGCTGCTGCTGACCATCTCGGTGCAACTGTCCATCAGCGTGTCGCAGTTGCAGGAACGGCTGCGCACCACGGCCGAGGCTCACGCCCTGCTGGCCGTGCGAATGGCCGAGATCGAGCGGCGTGACCACTGACGCCGACGGCACTGCGCCGGTGAACACCGCTCACGTCCTGGTCGTCGTTCCGGCCTTCGACGAAGAGGCCTGCATCGCCGACGTCATCGCCGACGTGCGCCAGGCCGGCTTTCGCTGCTTGGTCGTCGACGACGGCAGCACCGACCGAACCGAGGAACTCGCACGAGCGGCAGGGGCAGACGTCGTTCGCCTGCCGATCAACCTGGGTGTCGGTGGGGCACTGCGCGCCGGCTTCCGCTATGCCGTCGATCACGGTTTCACGTGCGTCGTCCAAGTGGATGCCGATGGGCAACACATCGCCGAACACATCACCGAACTGTTGTCGGCACTGGATCAGCACGACCTCGACATGGTGATCGGCAGTCGCTTCGCGGCCGGCGGCAACCACGAGATGTCGTCGCTGAGACGTTCGTGCATCCGGCTGCTCTCAGCCGTCATCGCTCGGTCGGGCGGTGCGCGCATCACCGATCCGACATCGGGATTTCGGGCGATCAGATCGCCACTGCTGAACGCTTTCGCGCACGACTTCCCGCACCACTACCTGGGCGACACGTTCGAGGCGCTGCTGGTCGCATCGCGACGTGGTTACCGCATCGGCGAGGTTCCTGTCAGCATGCGCCAGCGCCAGGGCGGCCGCCCCTCGGCCGACATGTACGCGTCCAGCCAAGCCATGCTGCGCGCCTGCACCGTGCTGTTCACCGGCACCTCGTTCGACCTGCCCCAGCGACCATGAGCGACACCACCATCACGACCGGCGTCACGACCGACGGCGACACGCGCACCACACCGTCACCGGCCCGAAACCGCCGTGCCCCACTCGCGATCTTCGGCCTGTTGATGGTGGTGTTCACCACCTGGACCATCGGCATGCCGCTGTTCACCTCGCCCGACGAGGCAGCGCACATCTTCAAGGCATACGGCACCGCACACTTCCAAGCGATCGGCGAAGAACTGCCGGGCCAATCGACCAACATCCGCCTGTTCGATCTGCCGCAGATCATGGCCCCACCCGACGGCCCCGACGACGGCCTGCTGTGCTACTTCGGCAACCCCGACACGCCAGCTGCATGCGCAGTCGGCAGTGACGGTGCGACGGTCAGCACCGCGGCCGTCTACCCACCGTTCTGGTACGCGGTCATCGGCGGCGCCGCCCGCTTGACAGGCGAAGACACACATCAACGCGTCTATCGGGCCATCAGCGCGCTGCTGTGTGCAGCGCTGATCGCCGCGGCCTTCGAGTCGGCTCGGCGATCGCGCGCCGCGTCGCTCAGCCCACTGCTGTTCATCGGCCTCACACCCATGACCGTCTTCCTGTCGGGCACGCTGAACCCGAACGCCTTCGAGATCGCCGGCTTCGTGTTCGCCTGGAGCCTGTGCCTGCACCTCACCAGCCCCCGCGCGCCAACGGTTCGAGCCGGCTTCCTGGTCGGCGGGTTGGTCGCAGCC
>JANNFQ010000051.1:0-4768 GCA_031380045.1 Acidimicrobiaceae bacterium | reverse complement strand
CAATGATCTCGCTCACCATCCCGGCGTGATGGTCGTTGAACCGGCCGGGCACGCATTGGCGGAGATCGCCGATCTTGGAACGCAGACGAGATCGGGCCATTTCGGCCAACCCTTCTGGATCGCGTTCACCAGCGCACAGGGCGTCGACGATCATCCGGCCGGTCACGCCGAGCACATCCGATGCGACCGATGACAGCTTTACATTCGCGTCCTCCAACACCTTCTGCAGGCGTTGGGTTTCCCGGGCCCGTTCCTCGGTGAGCTGCCGCCGATAGCGGGTCAGCTCGCGGAGCTCGCGGATCTCGACCGGTGGCACGAAGCTGCCCCGCAACAGCCCGCACTCGAGCAGCTGGGCGATCCAGGTCGCGTCGTTGACGTCAGTCTTGCGACCAGGCACGTTCTTGATGTGCGCCGGGTTCACGAGCAGCATCTCGAACGGTTGATCCTCGTCGAGAACATGCCAATTGGGTCGGACCAGGGCGCGGTGCCGGTCTTTCGACGGGTCCGTTTCCCTGGCCCGCCCACCGAACCGGACGGCGCCTTGCAACGCATCCGGCACGGCGTGGACGTCATTCGTCGTCGGGTCGAACGAGACACCGAACGAGACGCAGTTGGTTCACGCGGTTGTTCACCGGATCGGTGTTGAGATCAGTGTTGAACCGGTGTGACGCGCAGCGGACATCTCCCGTTCTCGCGGGCAAGCGACCCTGCCGAGGCAGCGGGTTACCGTTTCGTCGGTGCAGCTGACGGGTACATCGACCGGGAACGAGGAGACGGAACCATGAGCATCCAGCGAGACATCAGCGTCGTCCGCGACGAAACCCAGCCGGTCATGGCGTCACCCGTCTTGCCAGATCCCATTCCCAGCGCTTCGCAGCGACACACGGTGATCGCGACCCCCGGTGGGGTAGACGCACCGATGCACGAGACCGTGCAGGTGCGGAGTTCGATGACCATCTCGCCCGCAGCAATCGTCGGTGGTGTCGGCGCAATCGTGTTGCTGCTGTTCGGTGCGATCAATATTGCCAGGGCCGGGCTGGACGCGTCGATGCGCGATCCCGTTGTCCAGGTGGCGGGCTATCAGGGCACGGCTGTCCTGGGCTTGATCGTGCTGGGCGCCGGGCTGGCGCTGCTGGCCGCTTCATTCAGCCGTGACCGCGGAGCAATCCTGTTCGTCACCATCGTGTTGGGCGTTGCTGCTGCCACTGTCGCCATCGAACCGACGGTGGGCGGTGAACTGGTCGCTGTGGAGCGCGACTTCGGCATCGCAGTGTTGATCATCAGCATCTTCGTTGCGTTCGTCGCCGTTGTTGCTCCCAGCGTGCGCCGAACCAGCAATCGGCTCGAAAGAGTCTGACCTTCGTCGTTTTGCGTCGACCTTGAAGGTCTGGGTCGGCGCGTGTCGGAAGGCGTCAGCTCGAGGCGTTCGGCGTCGACGAGATCGCAACGTCGTACGACCACAGCTCGGCCTGGATCGGCATGGGCGGGGATGCGGACGACGCCGCAGTCGCATCTGCGGCAGATTCGTCGGCGGCTGATTTCTCGGGACGATGTCCATGGGCGAAGGACGCCGACGAGCGCCAGGCATCGAACGCGTCCAGATCACGCCACCGCGTGACCACCAGCCAGGTGGTGCGTTCGTCGGTCGGACGCAACAACTCGAATCCCTCGAACCCGTCGTGACCGTCGACTGCGCCGGCCCGCGCGGCGAAACGGCGGGCGACTTCCTCGCCCATCTCGGCGGGAACGGTCAGCGCGTTGATCTTGATCACAGTCATGATCTGGATGATGCCAGACTCGCCCGATGAGCCCAACTCGCCCAGGCGTCGAGCCCGGCACACCCCAGCCCGGCACCCCCCCGCCCGGCGCGCCGAAGCTTGGCGAACCGAAGCCCGGCGAGACCGTTGGCCGTGCCCTTCCCAAACTCGCCTATGGGCAGGGCAGTCGTGTGTTCGATGTGGATGGAAACGAATACCTCGACGGATCTGGTGGGCCGGCGGTGTTCTGCCTGGGACACGCGCACCCCGAGGTGAACGAAGCCATCCGGACCCAACTCGATCTGGTGGCACACGCGTATCGGTACAACTTCACCAGCGACCCGCTGGAAGAACTCACCGAGCTGATCGCCCGCCGCGCCGGCTCCGATTTGGGTCACATGGTGTTCTCGTGCGGTGGCTCTGAAGCGGTCGAGTCGGCGCTGAAGATCGCGCTGCACTTCCACTGGGCCAACGGCCAGCCCAGCAGGAATCGGTTCATCGCTCGCCGGCGCTCGTGGCACGGCAACACACTGGGCGCGCTGTCGGTATCGGAGCTCAGCGATCGACAGGCGCCGTACCGTGGCGTGCTGCTGCCGGTCTCGCACATCTCCTCCGCCAACGCGTTCCGCCCGCCAGGAGGATGCTCGCCGTCCGACGTGGCCGCGTGGTGCGCGGCCGAGCTCGAGGCCGAGATCACGCGGCTGGGCGCGCTCAACGTGGCCGCGTTCATCTTCGAACCCGTCGTCGGCGCTGCCGGCGGTGTGGTGCCGGCCCCTGATGGCTATGCCCGGCTGGTGCGCGAGGTCTGCGATCGCCACGGAGTGTTGATGATCGCCGATGAAGTCATGTGTGGCGCGGGCCGATGCGGCACGTGGCGCGCTCTGGAACACGACGGCGTCGTGCCCGACATCATGACGGTGGCCAAGGGTCTGGGCGGCGGGTACGTACCGCTGGGCGCCACGCTGTACCACCGACGAATCGCCGAAGTGCTCGATGCCGTGTCGGGCGGCCCGATGACCGGCCACACCTTCACCGGCCACACGCTGGCATGCGCGGCCGGGCTTGCAGTACAACGCATCGTCGAGCGCGACGGTCTGGTCCAGCGGGTCCAACGCGACGGACCGGCGTTGCAGCGCGCTCTCGACGCAGCCTTGGGCGAGACCGACGCAGTCGCGCAATCAGTCGGCGACATCCGGGGCCGCGGCTTCTTCATCGGCGTCGAGTTCGTCGCCGATCGCCAGACCAACCAGCCGTTCGATCCGTCGCTGGCGTTGCACATGCGCATCCGTCAGCAGTCGCTGCACCACGGTCTGATCTGCTATCCGATGGGGGGCAACATCGATGGCACGAGCGGCGACACCGTGATCATCGCCCCGCCGTACAACGCGACCGCCCACGACCTGGATCAGATCGTCGAACGGTTCGCCGTGTCGGTGCGAGCCGCGCTGGCCGACATCGGCCGGTCGTAGACGTCGGCGTTGGCGGTCTGCATTGCGGTCAGCGTTCGAGGGCGGCGTTGGTGGGGTCGTCGGGGTCGTAGTACACGGTGACGTTCGAGCCGACTGGGTACCTCTCGAGTGTCCGCGAAGCATCGCCGATGACGCGATGCTGGCCGGTGTCCTCGCCTGCGCGCAGGCGATGAGACTGATACGGCTGGCCATCCACCGAGTAGGCGTAGATGACCATCGGGACCTCCGAGCGACCCTGCCCGACACGCCGAACCTGGATGGCCGTACTCAACACCGTGCCCCCGGTCTGTGCCCACGCGGCGGCTGCAGCTCGCACGGCCGCGGCCCGCCGAGCGCGCCGACCCAGGTGCACGCCGAGGCCCGCCAACACCGCAAGCGGTGTGGCGATCGCCAGCCACGACGCAACCATCCTTGCCCCCTCTTTCCCTCCCCGGGGCGAGATTGTGCCACGTTGCGCGAACCGCCCGTTCACGAGACGCGCTGGCGGCACCGCCGCGCAGCGCGACGATGGCGCCCGCCGGCTGGAGGCGGCACCTCGACAGCATGCGTTGGACGAACGTCCGACTTTCCCTTATCGTTCGACAAATGCCGGATGATGTTGGGGTCGTTGCCAGACAACTCGACTACGAGCTGGCCGAGACCGTCGTCGCCGATACCCCGGCGCGCATGAAGGCCCTGGGCGATCCACTGCGTGCCCTGCTGCTGGACCTGGTCCTGGAACGGGCGATGAGCGTGACCGAGTTGGCCGAGCGAGTGCGTCGACCCCGAGGGTCGGTGGCCCACCACGTCGACCTGCTAGTTCGGGTGGGCCTGCTGCAGGTGGTCGCGACCCGCCGCCGCCGCGCCGTGGACGAGCGGATGTACGGACGTACCGCCGAGACGATCATGTTTCCCGACTCGCTGCACGACGGCGATCTGCCCTTCTTCGCCGACGCCCGCGCCGTGGCCGCGTTCGACGTACCGCTCGAGCAGCAAGCAGGCGGCTTCACGTTGCGGCACGCGCGCATCCGGGCCGAGTCGGCCAACGAGTTCTACCGACGCCTGCATTCTCTCGCGTTGGAGTTCACGCATCATCCGCGCTCGGGCTCGCGCGAGTACGCACTGCTGATCGGCGTGTTCCCCACCAACCGCCCCGTCGCCCCACCCGAAGGCGACCCGGAGGGATCGAGCGCACCATGACCGCTCCGAATTCGACTCCCCCATCGAGGACGACGACGCCACTCGGCCTCAGCTACCGCAAGCTGTTCGCGGCAACCACCATCTCGAACCTGGGCGATGGCATGGCTGTCATCGCCTACCCGTGGCTGGCCTCGGCCATCACCAGGAACCCGCTGCTGATTGCGTTGGTGTTGGTGGCTCAGCGCCTGCCGTGGTTGGTCTTCACCCTGCCCGCCGGCGTCATCACCGACCGAGTCGATCGCCGCCGAGCCATGGTCACCATGGACATGCTGCGCTTCGCCCTCACGTTGTTCGTCGCCTTCGCCGTGCTGGGCAAGCAGGGCAACCTGCCCGGCCCCGATGACGTCGACCGAGTGGTTGGCA
>JANNFQ010000019.1:0-2218 GCA_031380045.1 Acidimicrobiaceae bacterium | reverse complement strand
TCCTATGGCATGTATGTGAGCAACTACTGTCAGCTCTGAACAATGCGATGATCAGGATTCTGGGTGTCAAGTGACCTTCGAAGCACAGCTGTGCGGAGAATGACTCAGGATGTCGGCTCCGCCGGCGGCAGATGGTGTCTGAACGACCGGCCCGGCAAGGGTCGGTCGTTCTCGTTGCGGCGACATGGAGCGCCCCGGGTTTCGTAGAGGCTCCAGTGTGCAACGTGAAGGGCGATCAGAACGCGCGCTCAAGAACGCGGCCCAGCTCGAGCTCGTCAGTAGCGCCGATCGGCGCATCGGGTCGACGCGAACCCCGTCGCCTGAACTCTTCATCGCGTCCTCGGGGCAGGGATGTCCGTCGTGCTCGGTACGCGACCTCGCGATTCTCTTCAAGAGCATCGCTGATTGTCTGGCCGCCCTGAACCTGTTCAGCCTCGAGAAGCGACCTCGGTTTGATACTTGGCGGTGACGGCCTCGACGGCTTGCATGTGGGCCGCCGCCATCTCCGGCCTCGACGCCTCCGCACGAACCTTCGCCTCGTTGGTGCTGTAGGCCTGTCCTTGGAACTCCGGGAACACATGCTGGGCGATCAGCTCGAAGCTCCGGCGAGTCGCCTCGGGGTTGGCCCACTCGTGGGCGAGCAGCAGGTAGCACCCAAATCCACCGTTGGACTGCTTGATCAACCGGTCGATCTGGCTCACCGCATCTTCCGCAGTACCAATCGAACCGAGGCCGCTCTCGTTGACGAAGTCGATCATCTCGCGGATATTGCTGCCGCCAACTGCCATCTGGGGGAACGCGGCGACGGATTGGAAGTAGTGAAACCACTGCTCAATGCCGAATTCGACATCCTTGTACGCCTGCTCGCGGGTCTCGGCGATATGCATCAGGCCAACGAGACGCCACGCTGCTCGGTCGACCTTGGTCCCGAACTTCGCCGCCCGTTCCTCGACCACGCCCCAATGGAGTGCCAGGGCATCGAACCCGGCCGCCTGGGTGGCCCCGATCGACAGCAGCCCGATCCCGTGCTTGCCGGCCAGCTGCGGCCCGGCAGGCGAAGCCACCGCGGCGACCGCGACATCGAAGAGGGGGCTGGAGTACGGGCGGAGATGCAGCCGCGCATCTCGGAGATCCCACCGGTCGTTCTTGAACGTGACCGGCTCATCGCCACGCAGCAGGCGCACGATGATGTCCGTCCCCTCCGCGAGCAACTCGCGTGTCTGGCTCTGGTCGAGGGCGACCATCGCCGCATCGGTCGGCAGTGAACCCGGGCCGAGGCCGAGCATGAACCGTCCTCGCGTGAGATGGTCGAGCAGGACGGCTCGCTCGGCAACCCACAGCGGGTTGTGATAGCTGACGCTGATCACGCCGGTACCAAGCTTGATGTGGCGAGTTCGCTCCGCCGCGACCGCGATGAAGATCTCGGGCGACGCGATGATCTCGGATCCAGCCGAGTGGTGCTCGCCGACCCACGCCTCATCCCAGCCGAGGCGATCCAGATGTTGAATCAGCTCGAGATCTCGCTCGAGCGCCAGCGTCGGGTTCTCCCCCGCCGGATGAAATGGTGCCATGAAGATACCGAACCGCAAACGGTCAGACATCAGACCCCCCTGTCAGGACTGCGTGGAGCCGCGTCAGCGAGCATAGAACAGCCGAACGGACCCCTCGAACGCGGATAGCCCTCGCAGCGGTCGGCGCAACGATCCACGGTCGGCGAGCATCGTTCGAACGGTTGCGATCATCTCGACTCGAGTCTCCGGCTGACACAATGACCTGCTACCAGTGGCAGAAGCGAAGGACTGACCCCGAGAGCACAGAACAACCGCGCAGAACGACACCGCCGACTCGACGACTGCCGCGCCCATATCGGCGCATCGGCATCGGTGAGTCCGATCGCATGGCTTCGTGCCAGACCCCCTCTACGACGAGGTGCTCGCCTTCGGGCCCCTCCGCCGCCAAACTTGGAGGCCCGGTGCAACACCTATCAACCGACACACCAACCCAAACAGCAACAACGACAACATTGCCTTGATCTGTTGCTGTTGTTGCTGTTTGCGGAATAGAGTCGAGGCATGAGGACTTCTGAGGCTGACCGCAAGATCACAAAAGTCGAAGGTCAGGACGAACTACTGACGACCGGCGAGGCCGCAGCCATTCTCGGCAGTACCCGCCAACATGTCGGCAACCTGATCAAGCGCGGCGACATCACCTCCACCCT
>JANNFQ010000004.1:0-6313 GCA_031380045.1 Acidimicrobiaceae bacterium | reverse complement strand
CCTGCCCGCTGATCAGAACGCCGCCGGAACGCAGGGCGACCTGTTCACGACCACGGATCTGCCGTCCGACGACAGCTTCGCCAACGGACTGTTCTTCAGCATGGGCTGCCACGGTGGTCTCAGCGTGTCCGACATCGAGCTTGGTCTGTCTGCTGACTCGGTCGACTGGGCGCAGTCGTTCTCTGCACGCGGCGCGCAGTGGATCGCCAACACCGGCTTCGGGTACGGCGACACCGAGCTCGTTGCCTATTCCGAGCGCCTGATGGCGCTGTTCGCCAGGGAGTTGGCTGTCGACGGGTCGTTGACCACCGGCCAAGCGCTGTCGCTGGCCAAGCGCGACTACGCCAAGACCACCCAGGTCTGGAGTCCCTACGATGAGAAGGCACTGCAAGAGGTAGTCCACTACGGCCTCCCGATGTATCGCGTCGCCGCCAGCACCCCCGCCGCTCTGCCGGTCGCGACGCCGCTGGCGCTCACCGCTTCGGCGACCCAAGGCGTCGTCACCACGCCCGATCCGATCACGTCGGTTCCGTCCGCCCCGGTCACCTTGAACATGACCGGTGTCGCCCGCACCGACCTTGGCGTATCGGGCATTTACTACTCACTCGACGGTGACACATTGCAAGTCAAGGACCGCCCGGTCCAGCCGCTGTCGGTGACCGACGTGCAGATCGCTGCCACCGATCCCGCGGCCGGCCGCCAGCCGCACGGCGCACTCATCACTGCGCTCACCTCACACGAAGTGCAGAGCTCGCCTGGCGTCACCGAGCACTTCACGCCGTACATCGCCCACCCGGTCATCGACCGTGGAGGCAATGAGGTCCTCATCGACACCACCGGCGACGCAATCTTCCCGGCCACGCTGGCCAGGGTGACGCGGTCCACCGATGGCAGCGGCAGCCCGGTCGGCACGGTGCTGTTCTCGGCCGGACAGTTCCGGCCCACGGGACCCGGCGTCGGCGAGCAACGGCTCTTCGATGGCGCCACCGTGCAGGTGCTGTACGGGACGGGCAACGACTTCCTGCCGCCCACCATCGAGGCGACCCGAGGGGCGCTGGTGCTCTCGGGTTCCACGCAGACTGCGGGCTTCGATGTCGACACCGACGCGACAGCACGTCGTGTCGTCATCCTGTTCAAAGGTCGAGACGACCATCTCTGGCGTAGCGTCGACCTGGTCGACACCGATCCGTCCCCTGCGGTCGCGCATTGGACCGGTGGTGCTGTCGTTCCGGCCGCCTTGGCCGAGATCGAATTCTTCGCACAGGTGTGCGACGGCAATGGCAACTGCTCCACCAGCAACAACAAGGCCTCGAACTTCGTCACCGTGCGAGCCCTGCTCGACGCCCAATTGGCGGTGATCACGACCGGCACTGCAGTCAACGGCTGGTTCACCTCGCCGCCGGTTCAAGCCACTATCATCGGCGCCGACCAGACATGTTCCATCGAGTACAACCTCGACGGCGCCGGTTGGGTCGACAACCTCGGCACGCCGCTTTCCATCACGGGCGAAGGCATTCATCTGCTGGAAGCGCGAGACGATTGCGGCAACAGGTCGCTGGCTGTCATCCCGATCGACACGAAGGCTCCGATCGTCACGGCGTCGGCTCCTGCGACTGGATGGTCGAGTTCGACCTCGGTGACCATCTCTGCCATCGACCCGGGCGGATCTGGCGTCGCCACGATCAACTACCGCATCAACCAGGGTCCGGTTCAGCAGGCCACGGGCGAGAGCACAGTCGTGCCAGTCGCGGCCGATGGCATCACCACCATCACCTACTCGGCCACCGACGCGGCCGGCAACACCAGTGCAGACTCAACCGTCACGGTGCGGGTCGACACGGCAAGCCCCACGATCAGCGCCACCGTCACCGCCGGCACGCCGGGCAACGACGGTTGGTACAGAACCAACCCCACGGTGACCATCACTGCCAACGACTCGACATCGGGTGTGGCGTCCATCGACTGGACCACGGCGCCGCCCGCAATCACGAATGTTCCGAACAGCGCCAGCGTGAACCCGTTCTCGACGAACGTGCCCATCACTGCCGAAGGCACCACGACCGTGACGTACAGCGCGACCGACATCGCCGGCAACCGGGCATCCGACGCGTCGATCGTTGTGAAGGTCGACCGCACAGCTCCGACCGTCACCTGTTCGGCCGATCTCACGCAGTGGTACGGCGCCAACCAGACCCCCACCTGCAGTGCCACCGACGCGCTGTCGGGGTTGGCGACTGCGACACCGTTCACGCTGTCCACTGCGGTTGCTGCCGGAGTCGAGACTGCCTCGGCACTCACCAACTCCGTGCAGGTCTGTGACATCGCCGGCAACTGCACCACCGCTGGGCCGCTGACCTTCAAGATCGACCTGAAAGCGCCGACCGTGGCGTGCACGCCGCCGGCCACCACGCCGTGGTACGGGGCGAACGTCAGTGTGCCGTGCACTGCCGCCGACAGTGGGTCGGGGCTTGCCGCGACCTCGCCCTCCACATTCTCGCTCGCTACCGCGGTCGCTGCCGGAACTGCCGACAGCGCGGCGGCCACAACATCCAGAACGGTCACCGATGTCGCTGGCAACGCGGTTGTTGCCGGCCCGTACGGTCCGTACAAGGTGGACCTCAGCGCACCGACGATCTCCATCACGACGCCCGCTCTCAACGGCACGTACACGCTCGGCTCCGTTGTGACTCCGGTGTTCAGCTGTTCCGATCTGGGCTCGGGCATCGCGTCGTGCACCGGCAGCTCGGCAACCCTCGACACGGCGACGGTGGGGACACGAACCTTCACCGTGACCGCAGTCGACGTAGCCGGCAACCGGACGACGCTCAGCCGTTCCTACGTCGTGGGCTACAACGTGTGCCTGCAATACGATCCGATCAAAGCGAACCCCCTCGGTGGAACGATGGTGATCAAATTGCAGCTGTGCAACAGTGCGGGGGTCAACCTGTCATCACCATCCATCGCGGTTGTGGCGACGCTGATCGACGGTTCCATTGCACCCCCACCCAACTTCCAGGGCAACTCCAACAATGGCAACGTGTTCCGATACTCCAGCGGGCTGTACATCTACAACCTCGACACCAGCAAGCTGCCGACCATCGGCGCCGGGCTCCACACTCTGGGCTTCACCGTGAACGGTGCCGGAAACTACGTGGCTCCATTCACATTGAAATGAGGCCGGCCGGTGGCTGTGACCCATAGCGGGGTTGACGATGACGTCGCCACGCTGGCGTCGTACGTTCCTGATCCCATCGGGTCGTGGCGGCCGCCGATCGACCGGCCCAGCTGGACCCAGATCGACGGCACGCTGGTCTCCGCCGACATCTCCGGCTTCACGGCGCTGTCCGAGCGATTGGCTGGGCTAGGACGCGAAGGCGCCGAAGAGCTGACCAACATCTTGAACGACTGCTTCGAGCGGATGATCGAGGCAGTGCACGTCCAGGCAGGCAACATCCTGAAGTTCGGCGGCGATGCGCTGCTCATCCTGTTCAGCGGTGCCGACCACGCACTTCGGGCGTGTCGCTCGGCTACAGCCATGCGCTCCATCGTCGCCCGGCCCTTGGTCGGCGTCACCGCTGGCCGGGTGCAGCTCGCGATCTCACAGGGAATGCACTCGGGTCGATTCACCGTCTACTCGCTCCAGGCTGGGCACACCGACCTCGTGATCACTGGCCGCAGCGCGTCCGAGACGGTCGATTGCGAGGCAGCGGCCAACCCTGGGGAGATCCTGCTGAGCGGTGCCACAGCGGCCCTGCTGCCACCGGACCTCACTGGCGATGCGTTCGAACAGGGTCGCCGCTTGCTGGTGGGCACCCCGGTGTTCGCCGCAAGCGTCGCCGAACCCGCGACCCAAACCGACGCCCACCCCGCGCGCTACCTGCCCGACGCGCAGCGCGAGCAGATCCTGGTCGGCGCGCCGGCCGAGCACCGGCGAGTGACTGTCGCGTTCGTGAAGTTCTCGCACACCGACCATCTCGAAGATGAGGGGCCTGACGTCGTCACCCAGCATCTGCAGCGCCTCGCGACCATCGTTGCCGATGCGGCCAGAGAGAACGGTGTCCACTGGATGGCCACTGACATCGTCGCCGATGGCGGCAAGATCATCCTTGCGGCGGGCGCACCGACAGCGTCGGAGGACGACGAGGACCGCATGCTCCGAACGGTGCGGACGATCATCGAACAGACTGTCGACTTCGACGTTCACATCGGCGTGAACTGCGGCCCCGTCTTCGTCGGTGATCTCGGCTCATCGCGCCGGCGGACGTTCACCATCATGGGCGACGCAGTCAACCTGGCGGCCCGTCTCATGGCCAAGGCCCAGACAGGGCAGGTCGTCGCCTCGCGAGCGCTGACCGACCGCGCCCGCACTCGATACGAGCTGGACACCCTTCCGCCGTTCTTCGTCAAGGGCAAGTCGGAACCGATCGACGCTTCTGTCCTGGGGCGTCTCCAGGGCCGCAACGCCAGCGGCGACGGGCACGTGCTGACGCTCGTCGGCCGTCAACGCGAGCTGGCCATGCTGGACCGTGTCGTGCACGGAGCCGGCTCCGGCCACGGCGGGGTTGTCGAGATCTCCGGTGATGCGGGCACTGGCAAGACTCGGCTCGTCGACGAGATCCGGGTGCGTTCCGGACTTCCGCACGTCACGGTCATCTGCGGGCAGTATGCACGATCCGCTCCGTACTTCGTGGTGCGCCTGCTGCTGCGCACGCTGTCGGGCTCGGCGCTGGTGACACCATCCGATGAGGCGGGCGCTCTGCTGACCGCTTGGGTCCAGCGGGTGGCGCCAGGGCAGTTGCCCTGGCTGCCGCTCGTCGGCCTGGTCGCCGATGCACATGTCGCGCCGACCGCCGAAGCCGACCGGATCGCACCAGCGTTTCGCCGCGAGCGCACGCATCGCGCCATCGCTGATCTGCTGGCGGCGGCGGTGCGAGTCCCGTCACTGCTCGTGATCGAGGACGTGCAGTGGATGGACGATGCGTCGCGAGACGCACTCGGCACCGTCTTGGGCGACATCACAGAGCGCCCATGGGCGGTGCTGATGACGCGACGTCCCGGTGCACCGTTGTTCGGCGCCCTGCCACCGGACGTGCACACTGCCATCGATCTGCAGCCACTCGGCGCCGTCGCCGCTCTGGAACTGGCTGCGGCGGCGGCCGGCGAGGACGCCACACTGCTACCGGACGAATGGGATCGCCTCGTCGAACATTCCGGTGGCAACCCGTTGTTCGTCATCGAGCTCGTCAGGTCGGCCGCGCTGCAGGGGCACGGCGATGCGCTACCCGATTCGATCGAAGCACTGGTCACGTCGCGCCTCGACCAACTCACCGCAGCAGACAGATTGCTGCTTCGTGAGGCGTCGGTTCTGGGGACGGTGATCGACACCGAGATCCTGGCGATCACGCTCGGCGACGACTCGGTCAGGTCGCCCGAGCGATGGCGCGAGCTCGAGGTGTTCGTGACAAAGGTCAACGGTCTGCTCCAGTTTCGCCATGGTCTGCATCGTCATGTGGCGTACGAAGGCATGTCGTACCGACGACGTCGCGAGGCGCATCGCCGCGTCGGTGACGCAATCGAGGCACGGGCCGGCCAGCGATTCGACGAGTGGGCCGAGCTGTTGTCCACGCATTTCGATGCCGCCGGCGCCCGCGATCGCGCGTGGCACTACTCGCGTATTGCAGCAGATCGATCGCGCGCGAAGAACGCGAATGTCGAAGCGGCCGAGTTCTATCGACGCGCCCTCGACAACGGCAGCGTCATCCGCGTTTCCAAGCCCGAACTGGTCATTGTCGCCGAAGCACTGGGCGACGTGTCGGAACTGGCCGGTCGCTACGACGATGCTGCACGTGCCTACCGGCGCGCCGTCAGCCTGAAGGTCACCGGCGCAGACCGAGTGCGGCTGCTTCACAAGGAGGGCGTGCTGCGAGAACGCATCGGTCGCTACAGCGAGGCGCTGCGCTGGTATCGACGCGGCCTGAACCTGCTGGAGCGCGACCAGACTGCAACGTCTGCCGCTGCGCTGCGGGCTCAGCTGGCACTTGCGTACGCCGGTGTGCGCTACCGACAGGGACAGTACGGCGAGCTGGTGCGTTGGGCCGAAGAAGCGGCGACAAGTGCCGCGCTCGCTGGTGACCGCGCCTCACTGGCCCATGCGTACTACCTCCTCGACCTCGGCGTCTTCTCGCTCGGACGTAGCGACGTGACCGACTACCGCACCCTCGCCCTGCCCATCTATGAAGACCTTCACGACGACGTCGGCCTGTGCAACGTGTGGAACAACCTGGGCATCGTCGATTATCACGCCGGCCATTGG
>JANNFQ010000246.1:0-6910 GCA_031380045.1 Acidimicrobiaceae bacterium | reverse complement strand
GCGCGTGACGATGAAGGTCTCGCCATCGTCCAGTCGTCGCATGATTTCTCCGCTGTCATTGCGCAGTTCACGTTGAGTGATCGTCTCAGCCATGACCCAGTCGTAGCACGCCGTGCTACACCGGGACGCGCGCGCGGGGTTGACCCCGAGGGAGCGAACCCTACGTTTCCGGTCGGAGGTGGCGGGCGACGAGGATCGTTGCGATGCCGACGCCGAGCGACACGATGTTGGTGATGATCAGTGCAGGGTTACCCAGGCTCACTCCGTACGCCAACCACAGCGTGAAGCCCACGGCGAGCACGCCGAGGTAGCCGAGCGAGACACCGGCGGACGAGCCGCTGCGCACCATCGCTCTGATCTGCAGCAGCGGCGAGAGCGACATGAGCACTCCCCATGAGCCGGCAATGACGGCCAAGGACGATGACGACATAGATACTCCTTCAGAAACGACACGCGGACGGGGTGGGATCAGCGCAGTTTCGCTACTTGAAGTCGCCGCGTCGAAGGTCATCGCCGTACAACGGGAGGATCACAGTCGACACGGATGTGAGGTTACACCCGGTCTCGCTCTCGATCGTCCTTAGACAAGTTTCGGAAATCCGACTTGTTTGGTCGGGAATTGATCCGGTAGGGTCGCAGACCTATGAGCGACAACTGGGGCTTCGAAACACGTCAGATCCACATCGGGGGAGAGCCTGATCCCACCACAGGCGCACGGGCGGTGCCGATCTATCAGACCACCGCATACGAGTTCCGCGATGCCGCGCATGCGCAGAACCTGTTCGCGTTGGCCGAGGTGGGCAACATCTACACCCGCATCATGAACCCGACGCAGGGGGCGTTGGAGGCGCGAGTCAACTCGTTGGAGGGTGGCTGCACCACTGCCATCGGCCTACCGGGCACGCTGGTCGTCTCCAGCGGTCAGGCGGCGTCCACGCTGGCCGTGCTCACGCTGGCCGAGTCGGGCGACCACGTCGTCGTCAGCCCGTCGCTGTACGGCGGCACGTACAACCTGTTCCATTACACGATGCCGAAGTTCGGCATCGAGGTCACCTTCGTCGACGATCCGCACGATCTCGAGCAGTGGAAGGCTGCAATCAAGCCGAACACGAAGGCGTTCTACGGCGAGATGCTCGCCAACCCGAAGAACGACGTGTTCGACGTCGAGGGTGTCAGCGAAGTGGCGCACGCCCACGGAATCCCGCTGATTGTCGACAACACCGTCCCGTCGGCGTACCTCGTGCGGCCGATCGAGTGGGGCGCCGACATCGTCGTGAACAGCCTCACCAAGTTCGCCGGCGGTCACGGCACCTCCATCGGTGGCTCGATCACCGACGCCGGCAAGTTCGACTACGCCGCCAGCGGCCGATTCGCCAACTTCACCGAGCCCGACCCCAGCTACCACGGCCTGGCGTACTTCCCGGCCCTCGGCCACGGCTCGTTCATCCTCAAGGCCCGCGTGCAGATGCTTCGTGACCTCGGCATGGCCATCTCGCCGTTCAACGCCTTCCTCATCCTGCAGGGTCTCGAGACCCTCAGCCTGCGCATGGAGCGCCACTTCGAGAACGCCAACAAGGTCGCCGCGTTCCTCGACGGCCACCCGCAGGTCGAGAGCGTTGCGTTCGCCGGTCTCGAGAGCAGCCCGTGGCACGATCGCCTGCGCGTGTACGGCGGTGGCAAGGGCTATGGCAGCATCATCGCCTTCAACATCAAGGCCAGTGCAGGCATGACGGCACGGGCCGCCGGCCAGAAGTTCGTCGAGGCGCTGCAGTTGCACAGCCATGTCGCCAACATCGGTGACGTGCGCAGCCTGGTCATCCATCCGGCGACCACCACCCCCTGCCAGCTTTCGGAAGAGGAACAGGCGGCGACCGGTGTGTACCCGGGCCTGGTGCGGTTGAGCGTGGGCTTGGAGTCGATCGACGACATCCTGGCCGACCTCGACGCAGGGTTCCGCGCCGCCAAGGGCTGATCAGGCGGCCGCGAAAGACTGATCAGGCGGGCGGCTCGTCGTCGGGGCGTTGCTGGCGCAGGAAGCGCTCGAAGTCGGCGGCCAGGTCGTCGCCCGTGGGCAGCGCGTCTTCGGTGCGACGGTCGTGATCGGATTCCAGCATGGCGACATAGGCAGTGGCTTGGCGATCTTCGGCGACCGCCTCGTCGTGCAGGGTGCGCCAGCGGGCGACCTCGTCGTCGAGGCGGGCGTGGCCCGTGGGCACACCCAGCACATGTTCAAGATGGCGCAGCAGCGCAGCCGACGACTGCGGGTGTCGGGCGTTGCCCAGGTAGTGCGGCACGCCGACCCGCAACGACACGGCGGGGATGCTGTTGCGGTCCAGTCGCTCCTGCAGCACGCCGACCAGACCGGTCATCCCTTGATACTGGGGGCGGGCCAGACCGAGCGCGCTGACCAATCCGTCGTTGGTGCTGCTACCGACGACCTGTGGCAGCCGCGTGTGCGGCACTGCCTCGGCCGCGGCACCAACTGTGACGACCACCTCGCACCCCAAGCCCCGCGCGACTGCGATGATTGCGTCGGCAAATGTGGCATACCGAAGGTGAGGTTCCACACCCGCCAGCACGACCAGATCGTGCGGCGAATCGGCGAAGCGGGTCACGCGGAACTCGTTGACGGGCCAGCGCACGATGCGGTTGTCGTCGTCGTCCAGGTACACCTCTGGCCGCTCTTGGGTGAAGTCGAAGAAGGGATCTGGGTCGATGGATGCGACGACGGGCGCCACGCGATCTTCCACCATGTGCTCGAGCGCGTGGGTGGCGACCTCGGCCACGTCGAACCAGCCGCGCAGGCCCACCACCATGATCGGCGAGTGCAACGGTGCCAGCTCGTCGAACGCAGTGGTCAACACCTCGGTCACGTTCACGACGCGGTCCCGATGGGTCTCACGACAGCGCCTCGACCACCAGATCGATGCACCGGGTCAGGGCAAGCACGTCGTCTGGATCGATGGCCGGAAACATGCCGATGCGCAACTGGTTGCGGCCCAACTTGCGGTAGCTGTCGGTGTCGACGATGCCGTGCGCGCGCAGCGCCGCATTGATGTGCGCTGCATCGACGCCACCATTGTCGGGCGAGGCGATGTCGATGGTGCCGACGACGGCCGAACGCTTGCCAGGGTCGGTCACGAACGGTGTTGCCCACGGACGCGACTCGGCCCACGAGTACAGGTGTGCTGCCGAGGTGGCACTGCGCGTGCTGCACCACTCCAGGCCGCCGTGTTCCAGCATCCACCTGATCTGCTCGTCCAGCAACACCAGCGTGCCCAGCGCCGGGGTGTTGTACGTCTGGTTGGCCATGCTGTTCTCGAGGGCGATGTTCAGGTCCAACGACGCCGGCGTCCACCGCTTCGAGGCGTTGATGGAACGGATGCGATCGATGGCCGCGGGCGAGCATGCGGCCAGCCACAGCCCGCCGTCGCTGGCGAAGCACTTCTGCGGTGCGAAGTAGTACACGTCCACCTCTGCTGGATCCCAAAGCAGACCGCCGGCAGCCGACGTGGCATCGACCACGACCAGAGCGTCGCCAGTGTGCTGCGGCCGGCGCAGTTCCATCGCCACGCCCGTGGACGTCTCGTTGTGGGTCAGCGCGTAGACATCGGCCCCCTCGACCGCCACCAACTCGGGATGGTCGCCGGGCTCGCTGCGAACAACCGTCGGGTCGCCCAGGTGCGGTGCTGCCGCGGCGGCCTCGGCGAACTTCGACGAGAACTCGCCGAACACAGCGTGTGCGCTGTGCCGGCGGATGAGGCCGAACGTGGCGACATCCCAGAACATGGTGGAACCGCCGTTGCCCATGACGATCTGCCAGCCCTCGGGAAGCTCGAACAGGTCGCTGAGACCCTGCCGGACCGAACCGACCAGGTTCTTCACCGGCGCCTGACGGTGCGAGGTGCCCAGCAGGTTGCTGTTGGCCTTGGCCAGCGCCAGCGCCTGCTCGGGGCGCACCTTCGAGGGTCCACAGCCGAACCGCCCGTCGATGGGCAGCAGATCGTGTGGGATCTGGATGGCGAGTGGATCGATGGCGGCATGCTCGACGGTCACGGGTCCAGTCTGTCGTGACGGTCCCCGAGCCACCAACGAGGATTGACAAAACGCACGAGCGCGCAGCGGGTGGCACGCCCGTCAGTTGGCAAACTCACGGCGGCGCGGACGGCCTCGCCACTAGCATCGATGCCCGTCCGAACTCTCACTCCGCCGGAAGGTCCCATCGTGAACCGAACGTCCGCACGTCTCGCCGCCATCGCCGAATCAGCCACCCTTGCGGTTGACGCCAAGGCCAAGGCCCTGCAGGCGAAGGGCGAGAACGTGATCGGGTTCGGCGCCGGCGAACCCGACTTTCCCACGCCCGAGAACATCGTCGAGGCCGCGGTGCGCGCCTGCCGCGATCCGAAGAACCACAAGTACAGCCCCGCGGCCGGCCTGCCAGAGCTGCGCGAGGCGATTGCCGTGAAGACCAAACGAGACAGTGGTTTCGAGTGCACGGCCAGCCAGGTGCTGGTGACCAACGGTGGCAAGCACGCGGTGTTCACTGCGTTCGCGACGCTCTGCGATCCGGGTGACGAAGTCATCTGTCCCGCCCCGTACTGGACCACCTACCCCGAGACGATTACGTTGGCCGGTGGCGTGCCGGTCGTGGTGCAGACCGACGAATCGACCGGCTTCCGCGTCACCGTCGAACAGCTCGAAGCTGCGCGCACGCCGCGCACCAAGGCGCTGCTGTTCGTCAGCCCCGACAACCCCAGCGGTGCGGTGTACACGCCGGATGAGGTCGAGGCCATCGGCCGGTGGGCGTTGGACACCGGCATCTGGGTGCTGACCGACGAGATCTACGAACACCTGACCTACGACGACAACCGGTTCGTGTCCATGCCCACCGTGGTGCCCGAGCTCGCCAACCAGTGCATCATCGTCAACGGTGTCGCCAAGACCTACGCCATGACCGGTTGGCGCATCGGTTGGATGATCGGGCCCAGCGATGTCATGAAGGCCGCGATCAACTTCCAGTCACACAGCACCTCGAACGTCTCGAACGTTTCCCAGCGCGCCTCGCTCGAAGCAGTCTCCGGTGACCTCAGCGCAGTAGCAATGATGCGTGATGCGTTCGCGCGTCGAGCCGTCACGATGCACCGCATGCTGAACGAGATCCCCGGTGTCACAGCCATCAAGCCGCAGGGCGCGTTCTACTGCTATCCCAACTTCACCACGTTGCTCGACCGCCCGCTGGGCCCGAACGGCACGGTGTCCAACAACACCCTGGAACTCGCCGATGTGATCCTGGGCGAAGCCAAGGTGGCGTTCGTGCCAGGCGAAGCGTTCGGCACGCCCGGCTACGCGTGGTTCTCGTTCGCGATGGCCGAGGACGACATGGAAGAAGGCATCCGCCGCATCGCCAAGTTCGTCGCCGGCTGAACCCGTCCTGTGCCCGACGTGCGGTGCTGAGGCGAGCGGTTGGCAGGGCAAGGACGGGCCGAACGCGCTGTTTGTATGGCGTCAGGGCGTTGCACATCCGGTCTCGCAACGGGTGGACGATCCGATCGAGGACAAGAGACTTCGCGAGTTCGCGCTCCCCGCGAAGTTTCAACTTTGGACTCACTGCCCCGTGGGCCACGACCTACTCGTCGAGGGGTTCTCTCAGGAAGGGGTCTGGGCCTCCAGCACACTTGAGACAGAAGAGGCAATTCGAGGGCCAGCGTCGTCATACTCGTCGGATTGCTCACGCTCGTGCCGATCGCCGCGGTCGTCGTGGTCATCATGGCGCTCACCGGATCGGTCTCCGACAAGTTCCCAGAACTCCGAGTCGGGTCGTGCGTCAGCGTCAGCGGACCTCGACATGATGTCGCCGACGTGGAGTGCCCAGCAGGAAACGGACGCGTGGTCTCGGTTGGTGATTCGACTACCGAGTGCGCACCGACAGCCCGATGGGGAATCATCCGCGACTCGCAGATCTACTGCGTCGAGCAAACGGGCCCCGACACGACATCCCCGTAGAACATGGCCTGCGGAATCACCCGCCCACTCGGGACCATCGAAGCAGGTGTACCGATCCGAGGGGAACGTCTAACTCCACGTACCGATCTGTCGCTCTGCTCGCTGGACATCTTCCCTGTGATGTTGCAGTCTCCGACGATGACCAGCGAACCGAGATCAGCTGCGCCGCAGGGTCGGCAGGCGCCACGCGCCAAGAAGGCGGACGATCGGGCTGGGCTCGGCGAACTGATAATGGAAGCGGGGTTCTTAGGTGCAGGCATGTGGATCGCAAGCGCAATCGCCGCCGCCGGCCTCCTGGTGATCCGTCGAGTCATGCGTCGGCGGTAAAGCCGAACTGCCTTGGGCACGGTGGACTCGGGCCATCAGATTGCCATGCTGCCTACTGGAGCATTGAGGAGGCAGACATGTCAGATAACGCGGTCGTCGGAGTCGGCGGCATCTTCTTCGTCATCTACGGAATTGGGAGCATCGTCTTTCGGTCGTCAATTGCGCCGTGGCTCGAGGCGCAGGTGAAGGACTCACGGTTCGGCTCGCTCTACGACTGGACCAGATTCACAGTGTTCTGGGGCGTGCTCGCGATCCTCTTCGGAACCGGTGCCTTTCTCGCCTGGATGCTTTCGCTCTAGGTCTCGGTTCGCGCAGGCCAGGCGAGCGAAGTGCCAGCGCAGATCTGTCAGTGAGATCGGAGCGTGGACATCGGCATTGCGGTCCGGCACTGCTGATGCTGCTTCGTGGGGCACGGGTGCGACTGGAGAATGCGGACTTCGACGAACTGCTCGTCGGATGCGAGGATCTCGAAGCCGTGAAGCGTCAGATGGACGAAGCCTGATCAGTGACGGGCGTTGGCGAACGCGGGCGGTTGGGTAGCGCGAGCAGCGCCAGTGCCGCGACTAACGCGATGACGAAC
>JANNFQ010000705.1:0-2860 GCA_031380045.1 Acidimicrobiaceae bacterium | reverse complement strand
GTGGTCGATCGGCTCGAGGTGGTGCTGCATGTGATCTACCTGGTCTTCAACGAGGGCTACGCGGCGACCGATGGCGACGAGCTGGTTCGACGAGAGCTGACCACCGAAGCGATCCGCCTGGCTCGCAGGCTGCTGGAACTGTTGCCCGACGAACCCGACGTGCAAGCCGGATTGGGGTTGATGCTGCTGCACGACAGCAGACGTTCGACCCGAACGTCAACGACTGGCGACCTGGTGCTGCTGGCCGATCAGGATCGCTCGCTGTGGGATCGCGAGCAGATCGCCGAGGGCACCGCCCTGGTCGATCGATCGTTCGCACGGGGCCGCATCGGCCGTTATCAACTCGAGGGCGCCATCGCCGCACTGCACGCCGGCGCCGCCAGCTCGGATGCCACCGACTGGCCCCAGATCGCAGCCCTGTACAGCGTGCTGGAACGCGTCGCCCCCTCGGCCGTGGTCTCGTTGAATCGGGCCGTTGCGGTGGCAATGGCGCAAGGGCCCGAGGCCGGCCTGCTGGTGGCCGACGCCGTCCATCGCGAGGGTTCGCTGGATCGTTCGCACCGGCTGCACGCCACTCGCGCCGAACTGCTGCGACGAGCGGGTCGTACCCACGAGGCCGTCGTTGCGTATCGACGGGCACTCGAACTGGTCGGCACCCAGCCCGAACGGCGCTACCTGGTCGAGCGGCTGTCCCAGATCGATCCCGATGCCGCCCAGTAGCCTGCTGCCCATGTCTGACCCGCAGCCGCCCGCACACATCGCGCCGTCACGTGATGTCGCGTCGACATCTGATGTGGCGTCGTCGCAGACCGCTGCAAACCCGACCGCGGCGACACAGGCGCCCGTGGCGCGGCTGGACCTCGATCAGATCGAGGCCGATCTGGCCGATGTCGAGATCGCCCTGGCTCGTCTGGATAGTGGCGAGTACTGGAACGACGAGGTCACCGGCCAACCGCTTGACGACGCACTGTTGGCCGAGCGACCCACGGTGCGACGCGCCGCGCAGTGACGCCCGGCGCCGCATCACGACGTCTCGTGCGCGCCCGGCGCACGGCACGTGTGTGGCGCCTGACGGCCAGGAACAGTGGGCGGTTCGTGGTGCATCGTGCTCGGCGAAAGTTCGCCGGGGCCGAACGGCGCACCCAACTGGACGACGCGTTCACCCTGCGCACCGCCGACGATGTTGCCCGCGAGTTGGGCAACATGAAGGGCGCATTGATGAAGGCCGGGCAACTGCTCAGCTTCGTCATCGAGTCGTTGCCCGAGACCGCCCAGCAATCGTTGTCGTCGTTGTACAGCGACGCCCCGCCGATGTCCGACGAACTGGCCGCCTCGGTGGTCCGGCAAGAGTTCGGTCGCGTGCCCAGCAGTGTGTTCTTGGACTGGTCGCCGTCACCGGTCGCCGCAGCCAGCATCGGCCAGGTCCACAAGGCCGTCACTCGTCGCGGAGTGGTGGTGGCAGTGAAGGTGCAGTACCCGGGTGTCGGCGACGCCATCGATGCAGACCTCTCCAACGCCGATGTCCTGTACCGGTTGATCAGCACGTTCGCTCTGAAGGGCCTGGACACCCGCGCGTTGGTCGACGAGTTGCGCTCGCGCATGCGTGACGAATTGGACTACCGCATCGAAGCGGCCAATGTTCGCGAGCTGCGCGAGCGCTTTGCCGGGCATCCCTTCGTCTCGTTGCCCGATGTCGTGGGCGAGCTGAGCACACGTCGGGTCATCACCACGGAATGGGTCGAGGGCTTGTCGTGGAACGAGTTCGTCGCTCGGGCAACGCCGGCAGCGCGCCGTCGGGCGGGCGAGAGCATCTGGCGATTCGCTCAGCACGCCATCCATCGGCTGGGCGTCTTCAACGGCGACCCGCATCCTGGCAACTACCGATTCAGCCCTGACGGCGACGTGACGTTCCTGGACTTCGGCATGGTGAAGCGTTGGTCGCCCGGCGAGTGGGAGCTGCTGGCACCGTGCATGGACGCGATCATCGTCGACCGCGATCCGGCGCGGTTGTTGGAAAACATGGAGCAATCCGGGTTTCTTGCCGCCGGGCACGGGTTGCGGGCACAAGCCGTGTACGACTACGTCAGCATCCCGTACCGGCCGTACCTGACCGACCGCTTCCGATTCAACCGGGCATTCATGCGCGACACCGTCCAACACGTCATCGATGTCAACGGTCCGTACGCCGACGTCATCGCGCGCATCAACATGCCGGCATCGTTCCTGATGCTCGACCGGGTCGTGTGGGGCGTCAGCGCGCTGCTGGGCAAGCTGGAGCTGGAGGCGCCATGGCGGGCGATGCTGCTGGAGTACCGGGTCGACGGCCCACCGGCCACCGAACTCGGTGAGCTGGAGTTGGCCTGGCGCACTTCGTCCAATCCGCAAAGCGTCTGACGGTCGACGACCGAGCCCCACGTTCGGTGGCTCTGCAACACCGTCCGTGGTCCGAACTCTTCGAAGGTGTTCGTAGTAAATTTGGCACGCAGCCAGCCCGCACGGGCGCCAGCGGGGCCAGAAGGGGGCGGGATGGAGCGTCGGACACGATCGCTGCTGTCGATCTTCTCGTCCAGTGCCATCCTGCCGATGAGCCAGATCGATCGACGGCGCTACTTCAAGGCCGCGTCGGTCATGCGCATCATCGCCATCGCGATCATCGGCTGTCTGTTGCTCTGGTTGCTACGAGACCGCTCGGGTGTGCTGGTGGGCGCCCTGGCCGCGTGGGTCTTTCCGGGCACGGTCATCACGTGGCGTGCGTATCGCAAGTACGGCGTGTTGGCGCCATACGTGTGGGTCCGCGATTTCGTGACGCTCGCGCTGCTGGCGTCGTTGTCACCCGCGTTGCTGGTGCCGGCGATGATGT
>JANNFQ010000678.1:0-3197 GCA_031380045.1 Acidimicrobiaceae bacterium | reverse complement strand
CAGGCGCGCCGCCAACACCTGAATGGCACGGCGGCGATAGGCGGCCGTGGAGCGGTGGTCGTCGATGGGTCGAGCAGCCGCAGCCGCAAGCGTTGCGAACTGTGTGACGACGCCGTCCGATGCCCCCCCGGCCTGCCAGTCGACCGCCCCTGCCGCGAACTCCTCGGCGTCGACAGCCCGAATGATGACCGGGCCCACCGAACCTAATGCCAGACGAATGGACCGTTCGGGTGCGTGGACCGCAAGGCACGCGCTGGCGGTGGCGATGACCATCGCGTTGCGCACGCCCACCTTGCTGTAGCCCTGATATCCCTGCAATACCGGAACGGTGATGCCGGTGATCAGCTCGCCTGGGCGGAGCACAGTTCGCTTGGGGCCGGTCGCGAACTGATCGAAGGTGACATCACGTGTGCCGCCGGCCGACGCCAGGTGCACGATTGCGTTCAGCGCTGCCAGCACCGGCAGGCCGTCGCCGGCCGGCGATGCGGTGGCGACGTTGCCACCGATGGTTGCGGCGTTGCGAATCTGTGGGGAACCCACGGTGCGGGCGGCCTGGGCGAGCGCCGGCAGCAGCGAGGCGAGCGGTTCGGTCATCAGTTCGGCATAGGTGACCGCGGCGCCCAGATGCACCGTTGCGGCGACCGGATCGTGCAACCAGGCGCGCAGCTCGCGCACCCGGTTGACGCAGGCCACCGCGTGGGCCTGGCGATGGCCTGCGTTCAACTCGACCATCAGGTCGGTGCCGCCGCCGAGCACCAGCGCATCGGGGCGCGCTGCCAAGAACTGCAGCGCCTCGTGCAACGTGGACAGCACTTCGACCGACATCGAACCGACTGTACATTTTGTACAGGTCGCGTCCACCGATGGGCGGCTCAGTTCACACGACCGTCACGCCCTGCAGCCCGGGTTCGGGTGGGGGGATCTGCGGATCCAAACGTTCGAGCGCCTGCAGCAGGATCTGGGCGACAGCAAGGTTGCGTCGAGAGTTGCTGTCGGCGGGCACCACGAACCACGGAGCGTTCTTGGTTGATGTCTGACGCAGCGCGTCCTGATACGCACGCTGATAGTCCGACCACAGCGCCCGGTCGTCCAGATCGCCGCGACGGAACTTCCACATCTTCTCGGGGTCGTCCAGACGATCTTGCAGCCGAGCGGCCTGCTCGCGCTTCGAGACGTGCAGAAAGCACTTCACGATCACCGTGCCCTCGTCGGCCAGCATCTGCTCGAACTCGCGGATGTGCTGGAACCGGCGCCGCCACACCGGTTGCGGCACCAGCTTCTTGACTCGCACGACCAGCACATCTTCGTAGTGGCTGCGATTGAACACCGCGATCTGGCCGCGCTCGGGGCACGCCTGGTGCACACGCCACAGGTAGTCGTGCTGCGCCTCGCGACCACCCGGTGCCTTGAAACCGGTGACTGGGACGCCCTGAGGGTTCAGCCCCGAGAACACGGCTCGGATCGTGCCGTCTTTTCCGGCCGCGTCCATGGCCTGCACCACCAGCAACACGCTGCGGCGCGACTCGGCGAACAGCCGTTGCTGCAGAACGTCCAGCCGAGCCTTCACGGCGCCCAACTGGTCGAGCGCCTCGTCCTTGGTCAGCCCGAACGTCAGCTTCGTGGCCCGCTTGGACAACTGCAGTTTCTCGTTCGGCCCAACTCGCAACTCGTCGATGATGTCGTCCCACATGGATGTGCCCATGCCAAGCGACGGTACTCCGTCGTGGTCATGGTGGCGCCCGCCCAGGAGGCTTTACTGCTCGCTTCAGTCTCGAAACGCGCAGCGCGAAGCCAGGAAAACGTTGGACATCAGCGCATTCAAGGCATGTGCATCAGAACGTGCCTCTCGGTCGTTGACATCGGAGAGGATCTGACTAAGGTGGGCGAACCGACGTGTGATGGGGGTCACAGCCTGGTGCATGTCGGGGCATGAAGTTCACATGACAAGAGGGGGACAAGGGTGACACACATTCGATCATCCAGTCACCGGACCGGACGCCTACTTGCAGTTGCAGTGGTGTCTCTTGGTCTGGTGGCCGGAGCGTGCAGCAAGAAAGACGACGGGGCGTCAACCGACTCGACGGCCACCCAACAGACCGACGCCACCGAAGAATCAGTTGCTCCGGTCGAGACCAGCGGCGACAGCACCGACACCACCGTGGCCGAGACCACCGTCGAGACCGATCCACCGGTTGCAGCCAAGGAGCCTGTCTACGGCGGCACGTTGATCGTCAGTGGCGAAGCCGAGGTTGCCAATGCGTGGACGCCGGCGGCCATGCAGTGCGACTCATACTGCCAGCAGCGCGCTCGCTCGTTCTACGACCCGCTCATCGCCATCAACGCCGACCTCCAGCCGGTGGGCGTCCTGGTCGAGAGCTTCGAGGCCAACGCCGACTTGACCGAATTCACCTTCACCCTTCGTCCGGGCATCAAGTTCCACGACGGCACTGCACTCGACGCAGCGGCCGTGGTGAAGAACCTGCAGCTCAGCGGTACCGGCCTGCTCATCGCCAACGCCGTTCGTGATTATGGTAAGAATGCCGACGGCTCGTTGGCCATCGAGGCCACCGGCGATCTGACGTTCACCATCAAGACCGGAAAGGACGGCGACCTCAGCCAGCCTCGGCCCTGGCCGAACCTGCCAAGCACGTTGGCCGGGCAGCTGGGTCTCATCGCCTCGCCCACCTGGCTCGACGCCGTGGCCGCCGGCGGAGACTCCACCATGGCAGTGGGCACCGGGCCGTTCATCGTGAAGAGCTACGCCCCGCGCGACAAGCTGGTCGTCGAGCGCAACCCCGATTACTGGCAGACCGACGCAGCAGGCAACCAGCTGCCGTACCTCGACAGCATCGAGTACCGCGTCATCGAAGACAGCGAGACGGCCGGCTCGGCGTTGCAGAGTGGCGACATCGACATCTTCTCGACGTCGTCGGCCATCGTCATCGAAGAGTTCCGCAATCTGCCCGACGAGTTCCCGATGGCCGAGCAGAACAGCCTGACCGAGACCAACTACCTGCTCATCGACCTCTACAAGGAAGGCCCGACTGCCGACGCACGAGTGCGCTGCGCACTGTCGAAGGCGATCAACCGCGAGGAGCTGATCGATCTGACCGCCGGCGGCATCCTGCAGGTGGCCAACGGTCTGTTCTCGCCCGGCCAAGAGGGCTACCTCGAGGACAACGGCTTCGACCCCGCAC
>JANNFQ010000642.1:0-7237 GCA_031380045.1 Acidimicrobiaceae bacterium | reverse complement strand
AAGGGCAACACCGTCAGCGGCAACTGGTACACCCCGGTCTCCGACGTCGCTTGTGGTGTCCTGCTCTACCAAGCAGGTGGAGTGAAGGCGTCGAGCAACACGCTCTTCGCCAACGAGCGCAACAACTGCAACTTCGGCAAGGGCGGCGGCAAGGTCATCACCCCGTAGTCGCCAGCGATATTGAGTAAGCCCGAGGGGGCCGTCCGCAAGGTCGGTCCCCTCGTCGCGCCGGGGGACGGTCCAGCTCTTCGGCATCGTCGGGTTCTGGATCGTCGCCTGTGCTTGAGGACCCCATCATGGTCTGATCGGCCATCTCACTCGTGAACTAGCGTTCGATCAGCGACAGGAGCTCGAATGGATGCGGACACCGGAAGCACGGACGATCAGCGTGAGCGGGCTGCAGACGAGCGCGACACCGTCGCTGACAGGCGTGAGGCGGGGCTGGATGAACGCGAGGCGCGCCTGGCGGCCCGAGAGGCTGAAGCCGACAATCGCAGCGGTGAAACGCAGGTGATTCTGGCGGAGGCAGACATCCGAGACGATCGCGCCGACGCTCGCGATTCAGATGCCGACGATCACGAACAGACGGCCAGCCTCGACTCGTTTCTCCACCAGAACGACGGGCATGACGCAGCGCTCAAAGCGCGACGCTCGTCTGCGATCGACCGTCGGCACTCCAAGTCTGATCGGTCATCGTCGGCCGCGGACCGGGCGAAGCTCAGCGACCCTGATCGTCTTCCGGACGATGAGTGAGCTCCAGTCGGCGATCGCTCGATCCCACGTGAGCGTCGGCTCGGACACGTGGCCGCTCGCCAGCGACGCGCCGACCATCGAGCGTGCCCGACGAGGCAGTGAGTACATTTTGCTCGCGGTACACGGAGCCTTTGCAAGGTAGATGTCAGGGGTTCGGTTCCCCTCGTCTCCACGAAACCCTTACAGGATAAGAGTTTTCGGTGGTTCCAACTGTCGGCAGTCCTACGAAGCCTGCTTCGCAAGCTTGGCGGCGTATTGGAAAGAAACGTCCAATGCCTTCGCAATGTCCCGAACGGGGATGCCCTCATCAGCCAATTCGTGGGCGACGCGCCGAGTGAGAATGTCGACCTTCGTCCGAAGCTCAGCGAGTTGGACGCGACTGGCTTTGGTGTCCTGCAGTAGCTCGTCGAGATGGGGATTCACGATGGGGATTGGTCCGTCCACACGGATCACGTCTGGAGCGACATCGAACGCCAGGCCGATGGCGTCGCTGATCATGTCCTCGGCTTGTTCGAGTCGGCGGACCTGCGAGTGATGGCGACACATCGGCCGGTTCTCGGACGGAGTCGCGTTGAATCGTCAAGTATGAAGAAGTATGATTTCCACATGTCCGTGGAACGAATCACCGTCTCGCTCGAAGCTGAGCTCGCCGCCGCAGTTCGCGATGCGGCCGATGCCGACGCGCAGAACGTGTCGTCGTGGTTGGCCGATGCGGCGCGACGTCAGCTCGTGGCACGAGGGCTTCGAGAGGTGGTCGCAGCGTGGGAGGCAGAGCACGGCGCATTCGATGATGCAGAGCTCGCCGCGGCTCGGGCGCGGGTTCGGGCGTGACGGCGCTCGTTCTCGACGCCGGCGCGCTGATCGCTCTGGATCGCAATGACCGTGGCGCGTGGGCGATGCTTCGGGTTGCCGCTGACGACGCCTCCACGGTTCAAGTGCCGGCTGGCGTCATCGCCCAGGCGTGGCGTGACGGACGCCGTCAGGCGCTGTTGGCGCGAGCGTTGTCGCATTGCGACGAAGTGCCACTCGACGGCGTAGTAGCGCGGGCCGCGGGTTTGTTGTGCGGGCGATCAGGCACCACCGATGTCATCGATGCCTCCGTCGCGCTCGCTGCCGCCGGGGTCGCTCGCCATGGCGACGTCGCGATCATCACGTCTGATCCCGACGACATCCGCCGGCTGCTGTCTGTGCTGGACGTCGCCGCGCGAGTCGTTCACGTCTGACGTCGCTGGCGGTCACTTCGTTGGCCGGCGGTTGTTCTGGCTTTCATCGCGGACCGCAGATCGAGGTGGAGCAGTGGCTAGAGATCCTTCTGTTCGCGTCTACGCAACCGTCGTCAGCCGTTGAGGGCGACGCGTTCGGCACGAGCGTAGGGGATAGATGCCGCGAGATCGGTGCTGACCTCGGTGATCACGGCTGGAGATTCAACCGGTGGCGTGACCACGAGCGGGATCGTTGGCGAGCACGACGAGACTCCGCTGACACGCAACGTGCAGACGGGCGAGTCGCCCAATGCGACGCGCAACGACCCGGTGCCGGTGACGCTGTAGTCCCCGAGGACGGCGGCGACCTGATAGTCGCCCGGAGCGAACTTCATCGTCACGTCTCCGTTGCTTGCATACGACACCAGCTCTCCAGCCGGTCGCGTGTTCGAGCAGTCGAGCCACGGCGATGGGATGTTCGGCCGCAAGAATGGCGTGCCAGGTGCCCTGCACCCGCGCACGTTGCGGAAGGCCGGAGCCTGTCCGCCGGCGTCGGACACGTGCACCAGCACTTCGACGCCCTCGACCAATTGGATGTCGATGCCGGTGATCGTGCCGCCCGCAGGCACCACCAAAGTCGTCGCCTCGGGCCCGAACGTCGTGCCGCCGTAGTAGGTGGTCATCGACGCGCCCTTCACCTGCGCCAGCAAGAATCGCAGACCGGGCTCGACGCCGGTGATCGTGTACGTCCCGTCGGCAGCACTGAGCGTCTGGTGTGGACCGTCCCACGCCTGGGTCAGCACGTTCGCGCCCTGCACCGGTGCTCCGCTGGCATCTGTGATTCGGCCAGTGACGGTTCCGCTGTGCACCATGGTGAGATCGATGCCGGTGACGGTCGCACCCTCGGTGACCGCGAACGTCGTGATCGGTGGTTCTAACGACGGGTACCAGCCCCCGATCAATGTCGGCGACGAGGGGGTGGCGTTCATCATGAACGTGCCGGGGGCCAGGCCGGTGGCTGTGTAACGACCGTCGGCCCCGGTCTGCACGGCACGCCCGAAGTGCGTGTATGTGGCGAACGGATCCATGCCCATCGGCCACGTTGATGTCCCCACGTTGACCGTTGCGCCCACGACCGGATCGCCGCGATCGTCGAGGACCCGTCCGGAGATGGTGGCCGTCGGTTCGTAGAGCGTGATGTCGCTGGTGAACGTCTGGGCAGATGTGACGGCAAACGGCGTTGCCGATGAAAAGGTGGGGGCGTTTGCATAGCCAGCGGCGAACCCGGTTGCGACAGCGCCGATTCGGTACGTCTCGGGCACAAGGTTGCCGATGACGAACGCGCCGTTCGCATCTGCTGTCACGGTGACCCGTGGCTTGTAGCCGATCTCGTCGGCCAGCGCGCGCACGGTGGCGTTCGGGATGGGATCACCCTGCGCGTCGCGCACGACACCGCTGATTGTTCCGCCAGCGGCGTGGGCGACCGAGCCCGGCCCGATGGCGATCGAGCCAGACACAAGCACGACGGCACCGACGATGGCCCTGACCGTTCTCGAGATCGTGTTCACGTGGCCGTCCAGATGCGCTCGTCGGTCGCGACAACGTAGCGAAGGCCCGTGTCGACGAACTCTCTGGAGGTGATGTTGGGCCGAACGACCCAGAGGCTGGATCATGCAACCGAATGGATCGGGCTATCTCACTTCGAGCCGGCGCGCCGACGACCACGCGCCGGCAGTGCCAGACGCATCGCTGGCCCGCACCCGCCACCACATCTGCGTCACGGGCAGTGCACTCGTGGAGTACGTCGAGGCCGACGTCGATTGGCTGACGATCGGCGACGAGAAGTTGGACTGATCGTCGATCTGGATGGTGTAGTTGGTTGCACCGGCGATGTCGGACCAGTCGAACACGATTGCCTGACCCGAGCTGAAGCGTGCGTCGGCGGCCGGGCTGATGAGCGTCGGCGCCGCCAACGTGCCGGGCGTAGTCGGCGTCGCCGCAGCCGGGGTGAACCGCCTGGTCGCCGAGAACGGGCCGAACACGCCCGCTGCGTTCCGGGCTCGAACACGCCACCACAGTTGCTGCGCCGGCAGTGCACCAATCGATGCCTGCGACACGCCGACGATCTGGTTGGCGGTGAACGGTGCGGAGATGGTCGAGGTGGAGTCGATCTGGATCTCGTAGTCCACTGCGTTGGCCACATCGGCCCAATCGAACGCCACCGGCTGGGCCACGCCCGTGGCGGCGTTCGCTGGGCTCTGCAGCGTGGGTGCGGCTGGGGCCGGCGGATTGACGGTCAGCGTGGCACTGCGCGTGGCGCCGCCGAAGGAGCCCGAGATGGTGATCGGCGTCGGGCTGGCAACCACCGATGTGGTGACAGAGAACGTCCTGCTGGTCGTTCCGGCGCTGACGGTGACACTGGCCGGAACCGTGGCCGCAGCAGAGTTGTCCGACAGGTTGACGACGGCCCCGCCTGGCGGCGCGGCTGCGTTGAGGGTGACGGTACCGGTCGACGATGACCCTCCCGCGACGGTGGTGGGGTTCAGCGTCAGCGCAGAAAGCGTCACCGACGATGCCTGTGTGACGCCCAGCGCCGCGAACAGCGTCGTGCCGCCAAGGGTGGCCACCAGTTGCGCGGTGGTGCTGCCCACAGCGAACGTCGTTGCCGTGAACGATGCACTGGTCGCCCCGGCGGGCACGGTGACGGTGGCCGGAACGCTGACTGCACCCGGCAGTGAGCTGCTGAGGCTGACTGCGATGCCGCCCGTGGGCGCCGGGCTGCCAAGGGTGACGGTACCCGTGGCGGATGTGCCTCCGGGAACGCTGGTCGGGTTGACCGAGAAGCCGGTCAGCGCAGGCAGGCTGGGATGCACCACCAGGTCGGCCGAGCGGGTCACGCCTCCGCCGGTGACGGTGATCGTCACCACCGTTCGCGTGGTCACTGCGCCGGTCACGATCGAGAAGACGCCTGACTCGGTGGATGCCGGGATGGTCATGAAGTCGGGCACCGACGCGACAGCCGGGTTGCTGCTGGTCACTCTCAAGTGCTGGTCGTGACCGACCATCGACGACAGCGGGATCGTGACGATGCCGCGCGAGTCGCCCGCCGTCTCGACCGGGTCCAGCGTCAGCGAGTCGGGCGCCGGCGACGGAGTCAGCGTGATCGGCCACCTGGCTGTGGCGTTGCCGGCACGTGCGGTGATGGTGAGCGTGGTGATCGTCGTGACCGGGCTGGTCTGGATCGAGAACTGGGTACCGCCGGCACCGGCAGGGATGACGACGGTTGCCGGCACGGTCGCCAGCGGCGAGGAACTGGACACGCTGACGGTGAATCCGCCCGCAGGCGCCAGGCCGTCGCAGAATCCGGCGAAGCAACCGACCTCGAGGTCGACGATTCCGAACATCTCGTCGCCCCCGGTGGCCTTCACCGGGAACAGCTGCATGGGGGTGTCGTTCAGGGCCGGTGGCGCGATCGTGATGGTGGTGGAGACCGACGATGCGTTGTACGTCGCGGTCACGGTGACCGGCGTGGGTGTGGTGACCTGACCGACCCGCATCGGCCTGAGTGAGTTGGTGGTTCCGGTGGGAGCGACCAGCACGTTGATCGACGAACTTCCCGCAGGAATCTGCCGAGAGGTAGGGAGCTCGGGCAGCAGGCTGGGATCGCTGGCGGTCAGGGTGACCACTGCGCCGCCGGCCGGTGCCACGCCGGTCAGATCCAGTGTGCCCGACGCTTCTCCGCCGCTGAACTTTGTTGCCGGGAACGTCACTGCACCCATCCGCAACGGGGTTGCCAAGACGGTGAACGTGCCCGCGGCGGACCACGCCGTGAACGCCTCGACTGCGCCGACGTAGCCGTGCTGCGACCGCACCCGCCAGAACTTCGTGCCCGCAGTGAGCGTCGGCACGATCTTGGTGTTCTCGGTGAGGCGGTACGTCGATTCGACCGTGGTGAACGAGGAGTTCGTGGCGATCTGTACCTGGTACCCCAGATCCTGATGGTTGGGCACATGGGTCCACTCGAGGGTCAACGGCAGCTGCTGCGAGGTGCCGTTGGCCGGCGTCACCAGTGTTGGAGCAGCCGGGAACGGGTTGCTGTCGAGCACGCTGAAATCGACGAGGTTCGACGGCTGGCCCATCAGGCCGCTGGCGTCCACGGCGATCACGCGGGCCTTGAAGCTTCCCTGAATGCTGGGGTTCAACGACACGGTGTGGGTCGTTCCGGGAATGTCCACCTGGCGCACCCTGGTGTCGGTGGGAAACGTCGGATCGGTCGACTCTTGCAGGATGTACCTGGCGGCGCCGGGAACGGCGCTCCAGGTGAAGGTGATGTTCTCCCACGAGTGGAACTGCGTGGCGTTCTGCGGCGGAGCGAGCACCGCCGTGCCGGGCACTGCGGCGCTTGCGCCGCTGACGGTGAAGCTGCGTGGCGACGACCAGGCGCCCGGTTCACTTGCACGGCTGACCGCCTGGACCCGCCAGAAGTACGTGCCGTTGGGCAGGCCGCTGACGACGTCTCGAGTGGTGACAGCACCCACCAGCAATGCAGGATTTCGCTCGATCACCGAGCTGAAGTCGGACGACAGCGCGATCTCCCAGTTGTATCCGCCGACATCGGTGAGCTGCGACCACGAGATCGTCACGGGCATCGTGACACTGGTGCTGTTCGCGGGTGCCAGCAGCGTGGGCGCCACCGGTGGAACGGCTTGGGCGATCGGGGCGAAGTCAACGACTGCGGGTGCCACGAGGGTCGCCACGATCAACAGTCCTACAGTCCGTGCGATTCGGCTCTTCCACGCCATGTCGACCTCTTTCCGGTGGGGTGCACATGAGACGCACCCAGTTGACGACGTCCGCGGCGCTGCGTCAACTGCCCCTTGGTGCTAGTACCTTCGGATGATCCCGTTGGTCGCAGGAATCTGACCGCCGAACCCGCAGCGCGCAGTGCCGAAGGTCCCTATTGGCCGACCGCCCGAGCGAACACACTGACGCGATGAGGTCGCACAAGCGGGCCAACAGCTTTCGGGTGGCGCTGTGTGCCTCCATCGCGCTGCTGGCGGCAGCCTGTTCGTCGAGCGAATCGGCCAGCGAGACGTCCGTCGCACCGTCCGTCGGCGCCGTGGTACTCCAGGTCTCGATCGGCACCACCGACGGCCCGACGATTGCAACTGCATCGCTGTCGGTCGAGGCCGATGGAGCCACCGTCGGCACCGGCTTCCTGACCGACGTGGCAACGGCAGATGCCGCCGCCGCAGTGGTCACCAGCCTGGAGGGCCGCAGCC
>JANNFQ010000235.1:0-5930 GCA_031380045.1 Acidimicrobiaceae bacterium | reverse complement strand
TGTTCGGGGAACAATCCTGGTGACCCCGTCGCAAGCACCTCGAGGCGGCGGAGGCAGGCCACCTCGACTCCATCCAACCAGCGCCGCAGACCGGCGACATCAGCCAACACAGACTCGACCGCTGCCCGATCGGCGGCAGCGATGTCGATCGTGCGCGCCCGCCGAACCATGTCGATCACATCCACACCCACCCCCCTGCCATGTCGACCGCGATACGAACACACGCTGGAACCCGAAGGTTCGAATTCGATCCCGGGGGAAGAACGGGAACACCACCAACCATACGCAACCGGTGTGACGCGGTTCCCTTGTTGCCCAGGCCCGGTCCGTTGAGTCATCATCCGGATACCGTGTTGCCGAAATGGCCGACGCGTCGACGGTTCGATCGTGCGTTCAAGATCTCGTCCTGGCCGAGTGGGATCGCTGCCCTGAGCACGGCGAGAAGGCTGCGCTGTTGCAACGGATGGGCTTGTACTCCTCGACGTTGTCGCAGTGGCGGCGTCAGGCCCGCACGGTTGAACTGACCCAGCAGCCGGGCCGTCGCCAACCAACGATGACTGAGCTCGAGCGGCTACGGCTCCTGAACGAACAGCTCCGGATCGATCTGGCCGAGCCAAGGTCGTGATCGAAGTCCAGGGAAAGTACTGGCGCTCCTGGACGATGTCTCCAAGAGCGCGGACACCGATCCGACGTGGTGGTCATCCTCGATGCCGCTGTCGCCGAGCGCACCCCGATCATTGGGCGTGCGGCAGCGTGCCGTCATCTCGGCCGGTCCCGTGCCGGCCACTACGGCGATCAGCTACCACCGCGGTGCGGTCAGCCACGGCCACCTTCCAAGAACTCGCCGCGTGCGCTCAAGATCACCGAACGACAGGCCGTGGCGGGCACCTTTCACAGCGAACGGTTCAGCATCCAGGTGCGGGTGCGAGCTACTTCGTGCGGCCGCACCTGCGCGTGCACACTGCTGCGGTCGTTGTCGGTGCCGCAGTCGTTGTCGGTGCCGCAGTCGTTGTCGGTGCCGCAGTGGTTGTCGGTGCCGCAGTGGTTGTCGGTACTGCAGTGGTTGTCGGTGCCGCAGTGGTTGTCGGCGCCGCAGTCGTTGTTGTCTCGGGCAGCGGGGTTCCGGCGTAGCGCCACAGGTACACCGATCTCGACGCGACGGCGCCATCGGGCTTGGCCGCAATCGTGGCCTCGCCGTTGAAGATCGGGTATTTCCACGATGCCTGCGCCTCGACGGGCATGCCCTCGCGGGTGGAAGCGGTCCAGCCTGTGGTGTACGACTGGTAGAAGTACGTCAGCGAGTAGTAGCTGGTTTCGCCGAAGAAGTTCACCAGGTTGCTGGCATCGATCCAGATGTCCTGGCTGGAGACGCTGTCCGACGCAGTCATGGCCGGAATGAAATCGTCATAGATGTCGCGCACCTGCGCTTCGGTGCCCCAGATCCAGCCAGCCAGATCACCGCTGCACGGCGTGAATCCGTCGGTCGGGCACACGGTGGCGATCTGTGCCCAGGTGCGACCTTTCGGCCCCATCGTCCACTCCACATCGCCCTTCGATCCGGCGGCGGCGGGCAGGGTGACAGCGCTGATGGCCGTGCCTGCGAGCAGCACGACGAACAGGGCTGAGAGACGTCGTCGGATCATGATTCCTCCTGAGTGGTCGCGCGTCAGCACGCCACGTAGAAATCCCGTCGATCGCCCATTACCGCGGGGTCTGGGCCGGTCGATGAGGTACGACCAGCGGTGATGTCTCGGCAGGGTCCACAACACCCTTGAGTGAAGAACTCCTCAAGACTCACCCGAACGGGCCAGCCGCGTTCGCCAGCCGCGCCGGTCAGTTGGCTGGGAAGGGGCCGACGAAGATCGCGACAGTGTTGACGTCGATGCGTCGCCGCAGCGTGCTGGTTCGCTGGAACAGGTCGCGGACGTCGTCTCCCAGGTCCAACGCGCCGGCGGCAACCATTTCGGCGGCCAGACCACCGTGCACGAACTCGAGGGCATCCAGGCTGGCGACCTCGATCTGGTCGCGGGTCAAGCCGAACCCGTTGGCCTGCACCAGTGCTTCACCCTCGGGCGTCAGGAAAATTCCGCCCACCGCGATGTCATCGACCATCGCCCACTCGCCGGACAGCAACTCGTCGACCTCATCGGCCGTCAACGGCGAGGTGAATGCGATGCGCTGCATGCCCGGTTGGTCGTCCAGAGCTTGGCGACCCTCGCGGATGATCATCCGCAGGGCCTCGTTGCCGGTGTAACTGCGGTTGTTGCCTGCCTGTCGAACGAGGACGGACTCTCGCAGATGGAAGTCGATGCCGGTCCGGCCCAGGGCTGCCATCACGACGGCCGAGAACGGCTCGAGGTACGGCAGGTCGGATGTGTCGAACCACACGGTCTGATCGGTGGAGAAGTCGTCGACCTGATCACCCAGCGACCGGGCAACCGGGATGGCCGAGTTCGACGAATCGGGGCCGACCAGCTGGTTGTAGCGCGGCACGTTGGCGACTGCGACGGCCGCGACGGCCACCGAGATCACCGAGATCGCTGCCAGACCAACGGTGATCTGATGTGTTCCCGTGGGCGCGGCGATGGGCCCATCGGCACGCTCGCCCAGCGCCGACAGCGCAGCCCGAACCAGCACCAGCGCGCATGTGAACCATGTGAACGCGGCCATCGGCCACAGCCACCGCATCTGGTGCGGGGTCAGACCCAGCGGGCCGATGGGCATCAGCACGAACGAACCAAGTGCGACCGTCAGCAACAGTGCAGACGTGACCACCGCAACCAGACCCGCACGGTCGCGTCGGCGCGCCGCCAGCGCCGCGGCGGCCAGCATGATCACACCCAGCACGAGCAACGCGATCAACGCGACGATCGCCCTGGGCACCCCCTGCGGCGACACGGTGACACCATCGGCGTTGTAGCCGGTCAGCGGTACGGCACCAACGATCGACGAGCGACCCCACCACGGTGGCAAGGCGACCACTGCGGCGATGATGCGCGCGCCGACGCGCGCGCCCACCATGGGCTCGTCATTGCCGGTGCTGGTGGCGATGCGGGCGAGGTTGCCCTGCCCTCGACCGGTCAACTGTTCGATGATCGGCTGTGACCACAGCACCAGCATCGTGGCCAAGGCCAGCACAGCTGTGCGGCGCATGGCGCTCAGATCGGCGGATCGGGCCGATGCGTCGATTGCCCATCGACGGCGATGCACCAAGGCTGCGCCGAAAAGGGCGATGAGGCACGAGGCCGGCACCAGGTACGCATAGCTGAGGTGGGTCTGGACGCACAAGCTGCCCACCGCCAGCAGGTACGGCAACATGCGAAAACGGCCTGCTGCCACGGCCCACGTCAGCATGAACATCAGCAGGCACGGCAGGATCACGACGTGCGGGTTCCACGGGTCGGTCAACATGTGACTGCCCAAGCTGTACGACAGCGTCGCCGCGGTCAGTGTGGCCAGTAGGCATCCCACACGCCCGGCCATCTTGTACCCAACGACCGCGATGCCCACCGTGGCCGTTGCGTTGATCAATCCGACCCCGAGGGCGATGCCGGTACTTCCCCCGAACAGCCGAACGGGAACGGCAAGCAGATCGAAGACCATGGGTCCGGGATGGTTCAGGTCCTTGCCGGCATTCAACGATGCCGACGACCATGTACCCAGGAACGGGAAGTGGCGCCACGAGAACACGTCGCGGCTGCGCAGTTCGACCAGCGCGTTGTCGCCGATGGGTGTCCACCGTGTGCCGCTGTGCCGGGCGATGGCGGTGGCGATGGGTAGCAACGCCACCGTCACCACCCACACTTCGAGGCGACGGACGCCGGTGGAGGCCTCGGCGCGCAGCCTGGCGACGCCAGCCTGGATCACAGCGGAGAGCCAGCGGGCACGATGAACACGGCAGTGGGTCCACCCAGATGCAGCATTCGGTCGACCATCTGCTGCACGTACGCAGGCACACGATCGTTGACCTGCAGGCCGAACAGGTTCGTGTCCAGCATGTCGAGAAGGTCGACGTCGCCGGCAGACGTCAACGAATCGGTGATCGCGGCGCGCAGTTGGTCGTACTCAACCAGATCGGCGGGCGAGCGCGGGTCGTAGTCGATCACCTCGACGGCCCCGGGCAACGCTCGCACCGTGTCGATGTAGACCCCGGTGGCCAGTCGCACCTCGGCTGCGGCTTCCTGCTGCGGGATAACCCGATGCAGGGTGACCGGCACTCGCCACGTGTTGGGCACGCCGACGTCGAAGCCGCGACGCTCGAGCTCGTTCACCAACCCGTAGCCCTGCGACCCGAAGTTGCGGGCGTCGTTCCACGTGACCAGATACCGACCGTCGCGGCCGATCGCATCGCCATCACCGCGCAGCAGTGCGTCTTCCGTGGGCTGGATGAGTTCGCCCAACGTGTCGGACAGGTACTGCTCGGGTGCACTGACACCGAATGCCGAGAGCAGCGAGCTGACGAGTGACGCCACAGCGACGATCGCGACGCCGTAGCCGATGGCCACGCGGGGCAGCGCCCGGCTGTTGTTGCGCCGCTGTTGCACCAGCGCGCTGACGGTCCAGACGATCGACGCAACCAGCAGGATGGTGGTGGTCCAGGCCCACAACGTGAGGTAGTACCAGACCTTGCCGAAGATGCGGCTCATGGAGATCGCGCCCAGCAGCAGTGCCCAACCGATGACGAGGTGCAGGGTGCGTAGCAGGCGGTGTCCCGCGCGCCACGCGGCGATCGCCGCGGCGATCCAAGCCAGCAGGACAAGCAGGCCCGGCACGACAGACCCGTCCAACCGGAACCCGGTCTGGGTGATGAAGCCGTCTCCGTCGAGCGCATTGCGCGCCAGACGGGTGATGTCGAGGTGACGCAACAGCAGGCGCACGCCCTCTGCGGTTCCGACCGGCCGCTCGGGCGGGTGTCTGAAGTAGGTGTTCAGCATGGACAGGTTGCCGGGCGTGTTGGTGAACTGGTCGATCAAGACGGGCAGCCACAGCAGCACTGCCACGGCAGCCGAAATGGCCATCACGCGCACGATCGCTGTTCGCTGCACCGGATGACGAACCCACGCACGAACCACGGCCGCACAGCACAGCGCACCCATGCCCAGACCCAAGCCCAGGTAGGGCATGTGCGTCTGCGCACACAGCGAGGCCACTGCGGTGACCACGATGATCATCGAGTGGTCGCCGTCCAGCACGCTCCACGTGCCCAGCAGCACAACCGTCCAGAACAGCAGGGGCAGGTACGGGTTCCACGGCTGGGTCAGCACATCGAACCCGTAGCCGTATTGCAGCAACGCCAGCATGCCGGCCGCCGCCACCATCAACGTGGTGCCGCCGCGCCGCTCGGCGATCCACAGAGCCAGACCGACGGCCACGATGTTCAGCACGATCATGCCCACCAGCAGTGCCCATGCCGACGCGCCCAGCAAGCGGTACGTGGGCGCCAACAGGTAGAAGCTCAATGGGCCGGGGTGGCTGCCCTGATCGGGGAAGATGCCGATTCGACCGGGCAAACCGATCAATGGCGTATCGGCCGAACCGACATCGCGCACCCGGAACTCGGTCATCGCCATGTCCAGAACCGGATGCCAGTCGCGGGTGTGCAACACGATCGCGGCAATTGCAAAGGGAACCGACAATGCGCCGCACATGATCCAACGCAGCCGTCCACGAGCCAAGTGATGCAACCAGGCCCACGCCGCCAGCGGAGCTGATGTGGCCGCGGTCCAGCGTGCCCAGGTCTGGGCTGCCAGGGTCTGGGATACCGGTGTGCTGACTTCGATGTCGGTCATCGGGCGCGGCCCGGGCGCCGCCGGTGCACGATGTCGCCAACACCCCACCGAGTGACCAGCAGCATCGACTCGACGATGATGCGTGTCGACATCTTCGACGTACCCAACTCGCGATCGCGGAACACGATCGGCACCTCGCGA
>JANNFQ010000615.1:0-21278 GCA_031380045.1 Acidimicrobiaceae bacterium | reverse complement strand
GGCCGTTGCCACATCCGTTGCTCGCCCGAGATCTGCTGGCCGTCGCCGCGCTCGACGCCGGAGGGATCCGCGCCAACGTCGCCGGCCTGGCGCGCGATCACGAACGCGGCGAGGTCGTGACCGCCGCGCAGGCATTGCAGTCGGCGCTGCAGTCTGTGCTGGATGCCTGCGAGGGAGAATCCGATCTGCCCACCCCACCGACGCCTGATCAGTCGTGCTGGCCCGTGCTCACCCACTGACCGTCTTCACCCGTTGAAACCCCGGCCCGCTGGCGACACCGTCACCGGTGGCGGCGGGTCCGCTTGCTGTGCGCCGGCAACCGGTCGTCATCGGTACCAGCAGCGTCGAAACGCGAGGGCGTCGTGTGCTGCGGAGCACCCTCCGGAGGAACCTCAGCGACGTGCTCTGGCGCGGCAGCGGGCTCGGGCTCGGCCGCTAGTTCGGGGTCCGGATCGGGCTCGGGCTGGGGCTCGGGCTGAGAGGGTGCGATCAGCGTTTCGACGACCCGCGGTGGAGTGCCGACCGGGTCTAGCAGCGCCTCGAACTCCACCGCCTCGATCGACTCTCTGCGCCGGGGTGTGCGCCGGGTGGACCGTGCCACGAGCCACCTCACCAGTCTCGTGGCCGGCTGGCGGATGCCGTGATCTTCTCCAGCCCGAGTTGACCACGATAGGTCGCCACCGTCCAGCGGCTGATGCCCAGGAGATCGGCTGCGACCACATGCGATACGTCACCCAGCGCGACGAGTTGACGCAACAGGGCCTGTCGCCGCACCGACATGGCCGGCAGCAACTGCGCGACGAACAACACGTCCAGCGCCTCGCCCAACGTGGCATCGAGTACGACCGCGACCCCGTTCAGCCCTTCACGGTTGAAGGTGGCCTCGATGCCCTCGCGATCGCGTGCGATCGCTGCGCCCCGATGCGCGCTCGACTCGATGTCGCCTCGGCGGCATGGCGAGCAGACGGTGTCGCTCTGGTCTCGAGCCAGTCGCGCCCCGCACGAACAGCGCCTGACGGCAACCATCGTCGTCGGCATCATGCTGCGTCGCCCAGCATCGCCAGCAGCAACGGTGTGTACGGCTGGATGCGGTGTGCAAGCCGGGCGGGCAGCTCGCGGTTCGCTGCCTCATTCGAGGCAGTCCAATGTTGCAGGTCGGCGGCCAGGCACTCGTTCTGGGTGCCGACGATTGCCAGCCACTTCCAGATGCAACGTCCGCGGATGTCGGCCATCTCGCTCGCTTCCACCTGATCTTCGACAGTCCCGCCGCCGGTCGTGTCCGGCACGTTGCCCACCGACGATGGGTGGCGAGATGCCAGCAGCACCTTCGCCCAATCGACGCGACTCGAGCTGGGCGCCACTGCGCTGGCCACGTCCTGGCGTTCTGTCGGTTGCAGCGGCCGGCCCGCAAGCTGCTCACGTCGAGAGACTTCGGACTGGAACCGGCGCCGACGAACTCGTTCGCCTCGGCTCAACCAATCGTCTGACCTGGCAGCCTCGATACGGGCCCGACCAACCTTGCTCTCCAAGAATGCGGGCCACGCCTGACAACGGGTCCAGTCGATGCGCAGGCAGGCATCCCAGGTGATGCCGAGCACTTGCGACAGCACCTCGTTGCGATCTGCGTGAGCCGGCAGGCCCAGCGATTGAGAGCGTGCCAGTGCCACCGCCCAGGGATGGAGAACGTCGTACAGTTCGGCCGAGAGCATGCGCTCGGACTCACCGCTGCCGTAGCGCTGTGCCATCGGTTCCAGCACGTTCTCGACGAAGTCGGGATGTCGTGGAGACATCACCATCACCCGTCGGTCGACGCGACCGCCACGACTCTGGCTGCCCAATCGTTCACTCATCACGCATGCTCCTCATGTTCGCCCTGTGGGGTCAACGCCGCATCCACCCACCAGGCTCGGGGCGCTGTCTCGGTCTCCGGTCGAACCGTCCATCAACGCCGCGTGTCCACGCTCCAAGTATCGGGACCTTCGTCGATCGGCAGCAGGGGACGAAGACCCTTTCGTCGCGACATCAGACGATTTCGGCGCCGATGGGTCCGCGACGGTCAGTACGAACCGTCCCTGCGGAGTTGAGCCGGCCGTCCGTCGGGATCGTTCACGAAGCGGTAGAGCACCCGGGCGAGGGGCGACTGGAATCGTCCAACCGGTTGGGGCTTGTGTCGACGGAGTCTCCCGGCAGGGCGCGGTCCCCAACAACCCTCCGAATGCCAGCGGTCCAGGAAGTCTGCGGCAGCACCGAGCATCGCGAACCCCGCGTCGACCTCCACCGGTACATCGTCACGCTCGAGATGCTCACCCCACAGCTCCAAACGGGTGTTGCGCGCCAGCGCCCTGGCGCCATCCCCCAGTCCTCCCGGGTCCACGGGGTCGCGTCCATCGACGGTCGCGTCCATCACCGCAACCGACAGTTCCGAGTCGTGCGTCCACGATCGACGATTCAGGTTGTCGGAACCGATCGTCATCCAGACGTCGTCGACGATGCAGATCTTGGCATGCACGTAGATCGGCAGCTGATCGCGCTCCAGATTGAACACCGCGAACCGCGACCCGCCCGCCTCGCGCAACTGCTGCAACGCTGTCAATTGGCCGATGCGATTCGGTGGCCCCGACAGACGCCCGTCCTCGTCGGGAAACCTGGGCAGTACCACGACGACATGAAGCCGGGGTTGCCGGTGCAGCGCGCGTCCGAGCGCACGGGCAACGTCGGCCGACCACAGGTACTGATCTTCCAAGTAGATCAACCGGCGAGCGCGCTCGAATGCCTTCTCGTAGGCACGCGCGATGCTGCGCTCTCCCTGCGGTGCGAAGGGAGACTCAGGTCGCTTCGAGGGATACGTGCGCAGCACCTGGACCGCGTGTGGTCCGACGGAGATGGCATCGCAGGCAGCTTCAGGCATGGGCAGCGGATGCCGTGACGTTCGCGAGGCGACGAACCGACTGACTCTGTTCCAGCTGTGGCTCAGCGGGAGCGGGTCGTTCCATCGTTCGCGAAACGTCTCGACCAGATCGCCGACTGCCGGACCTTGGACCTCGGCCTGCATGTCGTGCCACGCTGGTGTGTCGCCGTAGCGCGAGTCAAGGGCGATGGCCTGTGGGTCGCCGGCGTGATCGGCGTCGTCGTTCCTGCCGTGGCACAGATCGATACCGCCGACGAACGCGACGTCATCTGCTGGCGAATCGGGATGGAGCGCGACCACCAACTTCTGATGGTGCGACCCGGCTCGGCGAACCCGTTCGTCCAGCAACACCTCACCACCGGCTGCGTTGATCGTGGTGGCGAGATCCCGATTCTCCTGCTGACTGAAACGAGTTTGATCGGGATGCGAACGCCACAACAATCCCTTCACACAGACGCCCCGCTTCGCTGCCGCAACCATGACACTGACGATCTCGCTGCCGGGTCCGGTCAACCGTTCATCCGGATCGCCGCGCCAATCGGTGAACAGGATCAGGTCGCCGGCCGAGGTGCGCTCCAGGACCTGCTGAAGTCGTGCGAAGTACGTGCGTCCGTGGATCAACGGTGTGACTACGTTGCCGGTGGTCCATGCCACGCCGTGATGGCGCGCATCCATCGATGTCGACGGATTGCCGCGCTGTGCCGACGTGAGGAACCAGTCAGAGTGTTCCATGCCGATGCCCGCGTTCGCAACGAGCGTCGTTGTCGCCGACGATCAGGGAGCTTCCAGCCGACGGTGGGTGAAGGTGGTCGTGCAGAAGAGACCGTATGCGGCGAAACCCAAGCCGACGAGCACGATCACCAACACACCCCAACCGTTCTCGGCCAGCCGACGCAGTGCACCATCCAGGCCGGTTGCTTCGTTCGCGTCGTAGGTCGTCGCAGCGCGCAACAGGAAAAATCCGACGAGCCCAATTCCCACGCCGCGACCGATCTCGCCGACTCTGCCGAATCGCTCTGTCCAGCGCAACCGCTCGGCTGACATGCCGGACAGATCCAGCTCGTCATTCACATCCTGCTGGACCCCCTTCTTGACGCGATACAGCGCTGCACCGATCACGATCACGCCGACGATGCCGATCAGCCACCGTCCTCCGGAGTGCTCCATGATCTTGGCCGTGATCGAGGTGACCTTCGAGTTGCCGTTTGCACCAGCGTCGGCCGACGGCGAACTGCTGGCCAGTGAGATTGCGGTGATGGCGAACGTGGTGTAGATGATCGCGCTGACCACAAACCCGATCCGCTTGGCCCACGCCTCGGCATCGGTTCCGCCCGGCATCGCCGCCGACACCAAGCGCCATGCGGCGTAGATCAACATGCCGATGGCCAACAACCACATCAGAAGCGGGCCGCCCGTCGCATGAGCGATCGTCTTCAAGGCGCCCGTGGGGCTGGCTTCTTGATTGCCGGTGTCGCTGGAGGCGTTCGACCATCCAGACGCTTTCGAGGCAACCATTAGCGCCAACACGCCAGCGAAGAGATACACGATGCCCTTCGCAAGCCAGCCGGCTCGACCCATCTTCACGAATCCAGGATGTTGCCGTGCCAGTTGTCCAACTGGATTGCGGCCATCGGGATGAGTGGTCGTCATGTGCGTCTCCTTCGACGGACGAAACTTCCCAGCTTGGCTGCGGCACAAACCAACACGATCAGGTTCGTCGGTCAGCGACACCCTTGCTGACCGACTGGGTTGCAGACCGACTGGCGATCGGCTACGTCACAAGTCGTCGGCTTCTGGCTCGTCCTTGCACGGCGTGCCCAGCGGGTCGTCGCCGCGATTGTCGGGCCCGACCACCTCGAACTGCGTCATCATGTCGTGGTCCTCGTGCACCAGGTTGTGGCAATGGATCATGTACCTGCCGTAACCCGCGTCGAACTTGGCGAGCACGCGGACCACCTCGTTCTCGCCGAGGTATACGACGTCTTTTGGACCCCGCTCGTACGCAAAGGGCGGCTGACCATTGCGGTCGAGGATCTTGAAGTCGATCAGGTGCGCATGGGCAGGGTGATTCCATCCGCCTGAGTCGTTGCGCAGCGTCCAGATCTCGACATCGCCGTGGTTGACCGAGCGCTCGACGAACTGGAACTCGCTGCGGACCACGTCCTCCCACGTGCGTTCGTTGATCGTCCACTCGCCACCCTGGCGCTTGAAACGCAGCGTGAGTTGTCCCGTTGCCTTGTCGGGCGTCAGATCCATGCACTCGTTGTGCGTACTGAGGACATCGGGAACGGAGTTGTTCGACGGATCGAAGTCGTCGGCGACCACGTCGAACGCCATGATCCTGTCGGTGTTGGCGAAGTTCTCGTTGTTCTTCGGACTGCTGTTGCGCAGCACCACGCGCTTGCCCGGTTGGTACTTCGCGAAGTCGATGACCACCTCGTACCGCTCGGCGTTGCCGTGCCTGATCTCTTTGACCTGTTGCGGCGCCGGCATCAGGCCGGCGTCGGTGCCGATCACGGTCAGCAGATCGCCCGTGTCGAGGGAGTACTTGAACGATCGAGACACGCAGCCGTTCAGGATGCGAAAGCGGTACTTGCGTCGCTTCACCTTCAAGACCGGCCATGGCCGACCGTTCACCGTGATGACATCGCCGAACATGCCGGAATCGTCGGCCAGCGAGAACAGCAGTTGGCCGTCGCTCTTGAACATGGCGTCACCCAGCACGATCGGAAGGTCGTAGTCGCCCTTCGGGAGCGGCAGGCTCTGCTCGTCGGCATCGGACAGCAGGTACATCGCCAACAGCCCGTGGTACACGTTCTCTGCCGTGTGGTGCACGCCATGGTCGTGGTACCACAGCGTGCGCGCATGCTGCAGGTTCTCGTAGATGTAGTCCTTGTACTGACCCGGCCTGGTCACGTCACTTGCGTAGCCGTCGAACTGCGGCAGCGATGCCGCACCGTGCAGGTGCACCGAGGTCCACTGTTGATACCCGAGGGTTTCGTGCACCGGCGGCAGGTTGTTCAGGTATCTGACCGTGATCCGGCTGCCCTGCCGGGCTTTGATGGTCGGTCCGGGAACGCTGCCCAGATACGGCGAGTTGGGTGTCTCGAAGCCGTATGCGTACACCGGTGTCTGGTACCCCGGGATGATCTCGGCATTGATCTTCTGCATCCGGATCTTGTAGAAATCTGCCGAGCCGGTCGACCTGTACGGCTGGGCCACCGGCGGAGCCGCGAAGGGAATCGTGAATGGCTTCGGCAACTTGCTGGATGCCAGCCGTCCCGACAGGGTCGACCGGGCGCTGACCACGCGTTGGAGCGGAAGCGCCAGCGCCGCGCTTCCGAACACGCCCGCCCTGATGACGTCGCGGCGATTCAGCGCCGAGAATCGCTTGCTCACCCGGTCGCGAAGCGTCGCCTCCGCGCTGTCGCCGTGCCCGTCCTGCATCACTACCGCCCTTTTCGTAGTGTGAGGGCCGCCACAGTGGGTTCGACCCGCCCTGGGCAATTCACCACGCAGCGTCGAAGGTGTCAATGGTCCTACGACTCTCCGTGAGGGTCACCGAGTTCGACTCGTGATGGGTCAACCGCTCGCTGCGCGTACGATCGCCACCTTGGTCGGCCATCTGTTCACCCATTGTGGTGATTTGCGCAGTCGGCGACCTGGCCACGCGAACTCAACGAGATTTGGCAAGATCTTGTGACGTTCGTCATATCCAAACCTTGACGGGACCAACATACGACCTTGCACGACACGAACCGGCGCGTTCTCTAGCCGGCCGCGATCGTCGTGTGGCTCTCGGCGTGGGCGATGTTGGCCAGCTCGCGCCAGATGACCGCCAGGATCAATGCCGATCCAACGAACGCGAACCAGAACGGCCCGGTCACACCCCACTGTCGAGCGATCAGACCACCGACACCCGCGCCGACGACGATGCCGCCCTGCACCCCCATCATGTAGACGCTGCCGACACGGCCCTGGAACTCGGAGGGGACGGCTCGGTGCCTGATGCTGGTGGAGGTGGTGCCCCACACGGCCGCGTGCGCGCCGAACACGAAGAACACGGCCGTGGCCACCGCGGGCACCGTCGTGGTAGCGAGCATCAGGTGAGTCAACGTCTCGATGATCAAGCCCACCCGCATGACGTTGCTCAGGCTGATCCGACGTTCGATCCATCCGTACCCCCACGATCCCAGCACGCCGCCGACCGCGCTGGCAGTGGTCAGCAGCCCGAAGCCGATCGCACCCAAGCCCAATCGCTGGCTGGAGTACAGCACCAGCACCGACCACGCCGCGCCGAAGGTCACGTTGAACGACACGATCGTGATCGTCAACGTTCGCAGTGGCGGGTGGCCCCATAGCCAACGCAGGCCCTCGACGATCTGCGTTCGCGGTCGGTCGTGCGTCTCGCCATCGGAGGGCTTTGCCGCGACGATCCTTGACACCAACATGGCGCCCAGCCCCACCAATGTTGCCTGTGCTGCGAACGGCCACGCCATGCCGATTGCGAACAGTGCTGCACCGATCGGTGGGCCGGCAAGCTGGTTCGCCGAGATGAAGCCCATCATCAGACGTGAGTTCCCCACACCCAGGTCCGCCTTCTCGACCAGCATCGGCAACAGGGTGTTCGTGGTGATGTCGGCGAACGTCTCGGCCGTGCCCAACACGAACATCGCCACCAGCACCACGCCGACGTTCACAACGTCGGTCACGATCATGATCGCCAGGGCCACCAACACGAAGGCGCGCATCAGGTCGACGGCTACCACGATCAGCCGTCGGTCCACCCGATCTGCAACCACACCTGCATGCAGCCCGAACAGCAGCCACGGCATGCGCTGCAACAGAGCGGCCAGCGCGACCAGCAACGGGTCATGGGTCTGCGATGCCACCAGCAACGGTCCGGCTGCCAGCGCCATTCCATCGCCGATGTTGCTGATCCACGACGAGGCCAGCAACCACCGAAAACTGGTCCCCAGCCGGGCCGGGCTGATGGACTCGACAACCCGGCTCACGCGCCGGACGCTACCCGGATGCAACCCCGGAGACGTCGCGATCAGTGCCACCGCTGTCAGTAGGTCGACGGCGCCGTGGTCGGCCCCGGGGGCACACGTCCTTGCATGCCACACTCTTGACCGCTGGGGCGGCCGAGTTCACGCACAGTTGGCTCGTACGCGTTGTTCGCACACTTTCCGCCTTCGAATCACCGGTTGCACGGCACATCCGAAGTCGGTCGTCGATAGTCTCCGACCTGACGGCTTCCCCCGAACCATCTGCTTGCTGTGCGAGCTCTGCCTCGCTGTTCGGAGGGGAACATGTCTGCACATCGCCGACAACGATCGCGCGCCCGGCGCCACCTGATGCCGCTCGAGTTCGAAACCGAGCCGTTCTCGGTCTGGCTGCCCGATCCTGACGATCCGGTTGCGATCGAGAGCTTCGGCGACGCCGCCACCCTGGCCTTCGAACTGCTCGAGTTCTCGGCAGAACGCGAGTTGCTGATCCTGCTGGACGAACAGCGCATCATCACTGCGATCGTCGTCGATCCGCCGCCTCCGGTCGGGGTGTTCATCGGTCGATGCGACGTTCCCGGTCTGGAGGTTCCGTTCTGTCAGACGATGTCGCTGGTCATGACCGACCACATCCACGACGGGCCACCCAGCGACGACGATCGAGCCGGCTACTTGGCGTTGCGGCGGTTCCATGTGTTGCAAGGACTGCAGCTGCTCGATGTCATCCTGGTCGACCACGAACGTGTCCAGAGTTTGGCCATCGCCTGTGACCCCGACCCGATCTGGTTCGAGCCGTTCGAACCGTTCCAGTTGTCCGGGGCGATCGGGCCGATCGATGTCGACCCGCCGCATCCGTCCAAGGGGGACACGGCCGCTGCCTGACGAGCCGCCGCGATCGGCGTCGTACCATGGCCGGCCATGAGCACCATCTCCGTCGTCACCGGCGCAAACAGCGGCATCGGCCGTGCCACCGCGATCCATCTGGCCTCGCAGGGTCACGACGTGTTCGGCACAGTCCGCAGCCTCGACAAGGCCGGCAAGTTGCAGTCGATGGCGGCTTCGGCCGGCGTCGAGATCAATCTGATCGAGCTCGACGTGGCCGACGACCAATCGGTGACCAACGGATTCCAGCAGATCCTGGCAACGACCGGCGGAGTGGTCGATGTGCTGGTCAACAATGCCGGCATCGGCGGCAACGCCGTGGCCGAAGAGTGCCCGCCCTCGCTGTACCTCGACCTCATGAACGTCAACGTGTGTGGCGCCGTTCGGTGCCTGCAGCAGGTACTGCCCGGCATGCGCGCTCGAGGCCATGGCGCCATCGTCAACATCACCTCCATCGCCGGACGTCTCGCCGCGTTGGCGCAATCGCCGTATGTGGCGTCGAAGTTCGCGTTGGAGGGGCTGAGCGAAGGGCTGGCCCAAGAGCTGGCGCCCTTCGGGATTCGCGTGGTCATCGTGGAGCCGGGTGTGACCAAGAGCGCGATCTTCGCCAAGAACATCGACGTGCCCAACCAGAGCGGCGCATACGACGCCGCGTACCGGCGCATGTTTCAGTTCTACGCAGCCGGCATCGCCAACGCCACCGATCCGTTCGAGGTCGGTGCGCTCATCCACCATGCCGTCACCACCGACTCGCCGCAGCTGCGGTACTCGGTCAGCTGGGGCGGCAAGGAGCTGGTCGATGGCCGAGCCGGCATGAGCGACGACGAGTGGGTCGCCCTGGGCGCGTGGGCCGACGACGCCGACGACGGGTACTACGACGACTTCAAGACCAAGTTCGGCCTGGAGTTGCGTACCTGAGTGAGACCCATCCCGCGTGGCGAACAGGCGGTGCAAGACTCGCGCTGTGTGTTGCTCGAACTGCTTGGAGATCGAGGCCGTGGAACAGGGCCAGCACCCGTGGGCCATCGCTCGGCTGCCGCACGGATACGTGTGGCTGAACCCCACGCAGTATCACCGCGGGGCCACGTTCTTCGTCGCCAGACGATGTGTGGCCGAGTTGCACGAGTTGGCGCCGGCGGAACGGGGCCAGCACCTGATGGAGATGGCTGCTGTCGCATCGGCGGTGCAGCGCGCCGTCGGCGCTCGCAAGATGAACTACGAGGCGCTGGGCAACGGTGTGCCGCACTTGCACTGGTGGCTCACCCCCAGGCACCACGACGATCCGCGGCCACGTGGGCCGATCTGGGAAGACCTCGACTTCCTCCGACTGCTCTGGACCAAGCAGGCTGTGGCCGACGATCGAACCGCTCTCGCCATGCGATTGCAGATCCTCGAGGCGCTCCGCAACGAGGCCGTCGAGATCGAACGAGCCTTCGTCTGAGTATGTCCCTGGGGCCGATCGGGATCAGAGGGCTGGGCGATGAAGCACGGCAGACGTCGGCGTGAACTCGATGTGATCGGCGAACACTTGTGCCCGGCCATCGATAATCAGGCTGTACTCGGTACCGGACGCCGGCGGGAACACCATGGTGACGTCGGGCCTGGCCATGGCGTTGGCTCGTGTTCCGCCGCCTGCCGACATGGTCAACACCCCATCGACGTACTGCGAGGGAACCGCCAGCGAATGAGCTCGCTGCTGGTCGGACACGGTGACCAAGTAGCCCCAAGGATACTGATCCAACTTGGTTTGGAGTTCGGCGAGGGACACGGCGATGCTCACGGGATCAGCGTACTCGCAACGCTGAAGTACTGATCGAGGCGATCTTGCCAGGCAGAGCCGAACTCTCACTGTCTGGTGAACAGTGAGTGTTCGGCTCGCTCGTCGCACGCTGAAAGATCAACTGACGCAGAATTCATTGCCTTCAGGGTCGTTCATCACCGACCACTGATGGCCGTACTCATTGTGCTCGCCAATCTGGTTTGCGCCGAGCGCAACGAGTCGTTCGACTTCCGCGTCGCGGCCGTCACTGGTCAGGTCGATGTGCATTCGGTTCTTCGCCGACTTGCCCTCGGGCACCTGGATGAACAGCCACGCGTTCTGCCCGGGCTGCGGCGGGAAACCAATGGACGCGAAGAACGATTCGGCACCGTCGTCGATGGGATGGCCGAGTGCCTGCGACCAGAATCCGGCCAGTGCCGAGGCGTCGTGGCAGTCGAAGGTGACGTGGGCGAGTGAAAGGCTCATGGGTGTGCTCCGTGCTGTAGAGGATCGTGGGTGCAGCGGCAACGTGAAGTCGGTGAGATCACGCCTCGACGGGCCACTGGATCTCGGTGCAGTACTCGGGCTCGGGCGACGGTGCGCTGACCAGGTAGCGCTCGCGGACGGGCTGCGACCTGGGTGTCGCATGGACCGCGACCCATCTGCCGAGATGGCGGTACGTGTCACCGATGTCTGTGTATCCACCGAGATGCACGGCCACTGCCACCTTGGTGGCGGGAATCTCGCCCAATCGAACACCCAGACGCCTGGGCACCTCGATCGGCTCGGCGATCGGTAGGTACGCCGTCACATCCTCGACGAGGTCATCGGCGATCTCGTGCGAGTACAGGCCGCCCGGCACATCGACAGGCTGAGTCCCCAGCCCGTCGACCACGTCGGCCAACAGCGCAAACGATTCCTCGAGGAAGGCCGCGAACATTCCCGCGTCGACCCGGCCGTCGCGCATCAGCGCGTGGCACGCCGGCTCGTCGCGCACATGAACCGGCGTGTGCAGGGCCGGCTCGTCGACACCGCGTTGCAACTGGCCGATGATCCGAACCGTGTCGTCCAGACGCTGCTGCATCGCACGGGTGTGCTCGGCCAACACTCGTTCCGTGACGGCAGGGTCGCGGGCGACCAGGACCTCGGCGATCTTGCGCAGCGGAACGTCCAGCTCGCGCAGCCGGCGTAGGACAGCAGCATCCAACAACTGATCCGCCGCGTAGACCCGATATCCGGTGGTCGGGTCGACTTCAGCGGGTACCAACACGCCTTGCTCGTGATACGCGCGCAGCGCCTTGATCGACAGCGAACTGGCTCTGGAGAACGGGCCGATGCGCAGGAAGGAAATGCTCACGACTGACAGCTTGGGGTCTCCCCCACCGGGAGAGTCAAGCGATTCTGTGACGGCGGGTGACACCGGGTCACTTCGGGTCACGGCGAGTCACGGCCATCGTCGACTGACGACGCCATCACCATCCAAAGCGTGCGCGACCTGCAGCAGCAGCAGTTCTGCGCCGGGACGAGCGACGAGCTGCAGACCCACCGGCAAACCAGATGCCGTGTAGCCACCGGGGACCGACATGGCCGGGCACCCGGTCACCGTGATGTCCGTGCAACTACGCATCCACTCGAGGTAGTTGGTCATCGGCACGCCATCGATCTCGCGCACCCAATCGAACTCGACGGGAAACGGCACGACCTGCACGGTCGGCAGCGCCAACACATCGAAACGTTCGAAAAAGGCATGGATGCGTTGTTGCAACAGCGAGCGCTCGCGAACCGCCCTGCCCACATCGGCAGCCGTCAGGGTCCGCGCCAGCTCGACGTTCCAGCGCACTGTGTCCTTCAGTTCGGCGCCGCGATCGTCATACAGTTGGCCGAGTCCCCGCTCGAAGACCACGGCGCGCAACGTCTGAAAGATCTCACTGGCACCGGTCAGATCGGGGAACGCCTCGTCGACAACACACCCATGGCTGATGAACCGACCGGGTACCTCTGCCAAAGCACCCCGCACTTCAAGATCAATCGGGAGACCTGCGGCCGACGGACCCCACGCGACGCGCAAGCCGTTCAACGAACGCTCCAACGGCTCGAACGGGCCGACCGCTCCACGCATCGGGACGTGCGGATGCGGTCCGGCGATCACACCCAACAGCAAGGCCACGTCGGCAGCGCAGCGAGCCATCGGCCCGTCGGTGGAGAGCGGATCGAGTGGGTCGCTGTTCGGCCAGCTGGGCACAGTGCCGGGCGTCGGCCGAAGGCCGACGACGTTGCAGAACGACGCCGGGTTGCGCAGCGAACCACCCAGGTCGCTGCCATCGGCCAATGGCACCATGCCGGCCGCCAGCGCCGCAGCGGCACCGCCGCTGGAACCCCCGGCCGAACGCGATGGGTCGTATGGGTTGCGGGTCACCCCGAAGACTTCGTTGAACGTGTGCGACCCGGCGCCAAATTCGGGCGTGTTGGTCTTGCCGACAGTGACGCACCCCGCAGCGCGAAGTCTGGCGATGATCAGCTCGTCTTCATCCGGAACGTGGTCGGCGAAGATCGGCGAGCCCAACGTGGTCCTGATTCCAGCGGTCATCGCCAGGTCTTTGTGGGCAATGGGCAAGCCGTGCAACGGGCCCAGATGTCGCCGCTGCGCATACGCTTCGTCGGCACGCGTCGCGTCGGCAACGGCGCGCTCGACCGACAGTGTCACCACTGCATTGATCGTGGGATTCACTTGCTCGATCCGGACGAGATGTGCATCCAGCACCTCGCGCGCCGACACCGATCCGGCGGCCAGCAGCGCCGCCAGATCGACGGCCGAGCGCCGCCACAATTCGTCGTTCACGACTCGGTTCCCAACTCTGTCGCCGTCTGCGTTCCCAACTCGGTCGCCGACGCCGCGTCCAGAGTTGGCGAAAGCGCATAGGTGCGTCGCAACATCGCCTTCTCCACCTTGCCCATCGCGTTGCGTGGCAGCGCGTCCACCACGTGCACGTGCTTGGGCACCTTGAACGCGGCCAGCCGCTGGCGGGCCTGCACGCGAACGGATTCGCCGTCGATCGTTGCGTCGGGAAGAGGCACCAGCACCACCACGACGGCCTCGCCGAAGTCGGCATCGGGTATGCCGATCACCGCCGATTCCAGCACACCCTCGAACGAGTCGATGACATCCTCGACCTCCTTCGGGTAGATGTTCAGCCCGCCGCTGATGATCAGATCCTTCGACCGGCCGACGATGTGCAGGTAGCCATCGTCGTCGAACATGCCGACGTCGCCGGTCCGAAAGAACCCATCGTCGGTGAACTCGGCCGCGGTCAGCTCAGCACGTTTCCAGTACCCCGCGAACACGTTGGGCCCACGCACTTCGATGCCACCGACAGCACCGGAGGCCACAGTTCGGCCGTCCTGGCCGACGGCGCGCACGTCGACATCGGTCAAGGCCCCGCCGACTGTGCCGGGCCGTCGCTCGCGGTGGAGCGGATTCGTGGTGATCATCGATGTCTCGGTCATGCCGTAGCGCTCGAGGATCGCGAGTCCAGTACGCGCGCTGAACTCGTCGTGCACCGATGCCAGCAGCGGTGCCGAACCGCTGACGAACAACCGCATGTGCTGACATGACGCGCGATCGAATCTGGGCTCGTTCAACAACCGCGTGTAGAACGTGGGCACGCCCATCATGACCGTGCAGTGGGGCAAGGCGGTCAGCACGTCGTCGACGTCGAATCGTTCGAGAAACACCATCGGCGACCCGTTGGCGATGCTGGTGTTGGTCGCCACGAACAGCCCATGCGTGTGGAAGATGGGCAGCGCGTGCAGCAGCACGTCGCCCGGCTGGAAGCCCCACATCTGGTGCAGTGTCCACGCGTTCGAGGCAAGGTTGCGATGGGTCAGCATCGCCCCCTTCGGTCGCCCAGTGGTACCGCTGGTGTACAAGATGGCAGCCAGATCGTCGGGGCCACTGATGTGATCGACGAACGTCTGTGGAAGCTGGTCGGCGGCGCGCCGCAGCTCTGGCATCGTGTGGTCGTTCACGACAACGGCAGGCTCGGCGTCGCCGAGCAGATAGGCCACCTCGTCGGCCGTGTAGCCAGGATTCATCGGCAGCAGCACCGACCCGCTGCGCACGCATGCGAGGTACAGCATCAGCGCGTCCGGCGACTTCTGCACTTGCATCGCCACTCGATCGCCGGGGCGAGCGCCGGCGATGCGCAACGCATGGGCCATCTGCGCCGAACGCGTGGCCGCGTCGCCGTACGTCGCCACCAGCGACCCGTCGGCCCCCAGCAAGAACGCGTCGGTCGAGTCGGAACGCACCGCGCTGATGAGCTCGACGAGCGTGGCGTGTCCATGCTCGGGTCGGGGACGCGGGAAGGAGCGATCGCTCATGGTGGCGACTGTACGCCGACCTCAGCCGGCGTCGCCTTGCCAGTCGTAGTGCCGTTCCACCGACGCGATGCGGACGATGTAGCGCTGATACCAACGATCTCGGCCCATCTGTTGGGCGCCCAGATGTTCGGCAACCTGCTTCCATTGCTGTGCGCGCGCTTCGGTGGTCCAGTAGCTGACCGTCAGGCCGAAGCCGTCGGCATCGCGGGCCGATTCGATGCCGACGTATCCGGGTTGCTGCGCAGCCAGATGGTCCATGCGTTCGGCCATCGTGAGGTATCCCTGATCGTCGTCGCGCGTGCGCAGGCTGGAGAAGATGACGGCCACGTACGGCGGGTCGGGCATGTTCGAGAACATGGCCGATCATCGCACGACGTCGATCCAGTCAGGGCCCACTTTCAGATCGTCATCGACAATTGCCTGGTCTTCGGGGTCGGCGATGGGTACGCCCTTGGCAGCCGTCCATTCGGCCGCCGCCTGGTCGGTGCGGCCCAGCGCTTGCAGCGCCCGCGCCCTGGCCTCGTGCGCGTAGGCGAGATCGAAGTCGTTCAGGCCGTGCAGCCGGCACTGATCCATGGTGCGATCGGCGTAGTGCATCGACATCTCTGCATGGCCGGCCAGCAAGTGCACCTTGGCCAACATGTACGACGCCCGCGCCTCGTTCTCGGGACCCGTGCGCGCAGCGCGCTGCCAGTGGTACGCCGAGGCGTATGCACGTCGCAGCATCTCCTCGTCGTTGGCCGGCGTGCGTTCGGCTGCCACCATTTCCCAGATCGAGTTGTTGCACTCGATGCCCTGGGCCCGATGCCAATCGCCCGGAACATCGTCCGGTACCGGCGTGGCCACCGTCGGCGACGGCAACGCTTCGCCCGTCTCCAGCAAGGTCTTCAGGCCGTTGATGATCCACACCCAGCCATCACGCACGTGACCCCACGTGATCGGGCTGCGCGCCAGATCGCCGTGCACCAGATCGACCTGTGTCAGGCCGGGGCCGACTTCGGCAAGCGTCCACTCGACTCGTGACGGCGGCTCTTCGGCCATGGCTGGGTCGTACAGGGTGTGCCATGTCATGACCAGACGGTGCGGTGGTTCGAGGGCTTCGATGGTGCCATCGACGGCCGCTGTGCCGTCGCCCGTCGAGGTTCGATACGGCTGCCCCTGTTGCGGCGGCGCGTCGAACGCTGTGCCGTGGAAGTAGCGCCGGGTGAACGACGGATCGACGAGCGCGTTCCACACGGTGTCGATCGGTGCCTTGATGTGGATGCGGTAGACGTGTCGGGTGATGGCCATCGAAGGCTCCTGAGTTCAGGCGCTCGCGCGCTGGAGATCGGTTCGGAAGTCGGCCAGCCCGCGAGTGAAGGGCTGGGCGTACTTGCTGATCCAACGGTCGGCCAGCAACTGGATGGGCACCGGGTTCAAGAAGTGCTGCTTGGTGCGGCCGTCGCGCCGAGTGACCACCAGCTCGGCGTCTTCCAAGATGGCCAGGTGCTTCATGACACCGAACCTGGTCATCGTGGGCACCAGGGCGCACAGCGCCTGCACGGTCTGGCCGTCGCGGGCGAACAACGCGTCGAGCAGCGCGCGGCGCGTGTCGTCGGCCAGCGCTTTGAACACTGCCGCATCGTCGGTGCGGTCGCCCGTCGGGATGCCGATCCGTTCACTCGCCGGGCGGCTGACCATGTCGGCATAATATGTGACCAAACAGTCACTTGTCAATCTTGACTGGAATAGTCGGGTATCGGTTACAGTTGCACTCCCTCGTCGCCGGCAACGCAGCCGCGACTGATCGCAGAAGGAGCGCACCATGGCAGTTCGTCTGGGCGACATCGCCCCCGATTTCATCGCCAGCACCACGCAGGGCGAGATCAGCTTCCACGAGTGGCTGGGCGATTCGTGGGGTGTGCTGTTCAGCCATCCCAAGGATTTCACGCCCGTGTGCACCACCGAACTGGGATACGTCGCCAAGATCAAGCCCGAGTTCGACAAGCGCAACGTGAAGGTCATCGGCCTGTCGGTCGACCCGGTCGAGAGCCACGAGAAGTGGGAAGCCGACATCGCCGAGACACAGGGCACCGCCGTGAACTTCCCGATGATCGGCGACCCCGATCGCAAGGTCGCCGACCTGTACGACATGATCCACCCCAACGCCAGCGACACCCTCACAGTGCGTTCTGTGTTCATCGTCGGCCCCGACAAGAAGGTCAAGCTGACCATCACCTATCCCGCATCCACAGGTCGCAACTTCGACGAGATCCTGCGCGTCATCGACAGCCTGCAGCTGACGGCGAAGTACAAGGTGGCCACCCCGGCCAACTGGACCGACGGCAACGACGTCATCATCGGCGGCGCAGTCAGCGACGACGAGGCCAAGCAGCTGTTCCCCCAAGGTTGGACCACGGTCAAGCCCTACTTGCGAACGCTGCCCCAGCCAGGCAAGTAGCCCGGCCGCTTGTCAGTTGCCCAACAGGTTCGCCTGCACCCATGCACGAACCGCAGGCGCCAGCCGATCGAGATGATCGGCTGGCGCTTCTCGTATCTGGGTGGCACTGATCGGCACCGCGGTGCGATCGGCGTCGACCACCATCGCTCGTGCGCCGAACCGATCGGCGAGCGGATGGATGTAGGCGTCGCTCGAGAACACCACGTGCGGCCCTGTCGGCAACGGCCACTTCGAACGGAACAGGGCCATCCACCGTGCCCACAGCAACTCGTCCTGGAAGTTGGTGTCCAGCTGATGTGCCACCTGGACCACACGCACAGCGGGATGCAGTTCGGCCAGCCACTGCGCGCGCAGGCGGCCAGGAACCAACTCGCCGTCACGCGTGTTCACGAACACCACCAGCTGCTGGCACCGTTGCGCGGCCCAATCGATCATGAAACTGTGGCCCAGGTGCGGCGGGTTGAACCGGCCGACGATCAGACCCGTCGCCGGGCGGTCCGCGGGCGTCTCGATGCGCCTGTCTGCTTCCATCGAGGTCCATGATGCCTCACTCCGGGTCACTGCACAGCGGGCTCCATCTGGCGATCACAACGGCCGGCCGACCAAGATGTCGCCCGTGATCGACCACTACCACGAAGCCCGACAGGAACTGACCGGCCCCGGCGGCCCATTCGCCGTGTCCGAGATCGAAGTTCGCGGCGTACCGATCAAGGTGTTCACGGCGGCACCGCCCACCATGCGGGTGCTGTGGGAGATGGCCGCTGGCCATGGCGACAAGGACTACATCGTCTACGAGGACGAGCGGTACACCTACGCCGAGATCGGCGCCCAGGTGCGGGCGCTGGCGCACGTGCTGCACGACACCTACGGGGTTCGCCCCGGCGATCGCGTGGCTGTGGCCATGCGCAACTACCCGGAATGGGTGGTCAGCTACTGGGCGACCATCTCGCTGGGCGCAGCGGTGGTGGGCATGAATGCGTGGTGGACACCCGTCGAGATGGAGTACGGCCTGAACGACTCGCGACCCAAGGTGTTGATCGCCGACGACGAGCGGTTGGAGCGCGTGCTTGGCGTGCTGCACGGCGTGAGGGCCACCGCACCGCTGCCGATCATCTCGGTGCGCAGCGACCGAGACCTGCCGGACGACGCCGTGCGATGGGCCGACGTGATCCACCCTGACCAGGCCCCAGCGACTTTGCCCGACGCCGCCATCGATCCCGACGACGACGCATGCATCTTCTACACATCGGGCACCACAGGGTTCCCGAAGGGTGCTCAGCTGACCCACCGCGGATCAGTGCACAACATCATGAATCTGGTGGTCATGGGTCAGGCCACGGCGATGGCCGAAACCAAGGCGATCCAGGCCGGCGAGGTCGAAGCACCCGAGCCGGCCACGCCACCCGCGCAGCCCGTGTTCATGGCACCCACTCCCCTCTTCCACGTGACCGCGTGCAACTGCCTGCTGCATCCGTGCACGCTGGCCGGCGGCCGATTGGTCCTGACCTACAAGTGGGATCCCGGTCGAGCACTGGAACTGATCGAGCGCGAACAGGTGACCAACTTCTCGGGCGTGCCCACCATGAGCCGCGAGTTGCTGATGCACCCCGACTGGGACAAGCGCGACACGTCGTCGTTGCTGGGCATGGGTGGTGGCGGCGCAGCGCTGCAGCCCGACCTGGTCGGCAAGATCGCAGGCGCGTTGAAGAAGGGCGTTCCGGCAACGGGCTACGGCTTGACCGAGACCCACGGCATCGTGACCGCCAACTCGGCCCGGTTCTTCATCGAGAAGCCCGAGTCGGCTGGGCCGGTCGTGCCGACGCTCGACGCGAAGCTCGTCGACGACGACGGCAACGACATCGAGGCCTCGCCCGATGCAGTCGGGCAGTTGTGCGTGCGCGGTGCGGTCGTCATCAAGGGGTACCTCAACCGACCCGAGGCCACTGCCGACGCGATTCGCGACGGCTGGTTCAACACCGGCGACATCGCCCGCATCGATGTCGACGGCTTCGTCTACATCGTGGATCGCGCGAAGGACATGGTGTTGCGCGGCGGCGAGAACATCTATTGCAGCGAGGTCGAGACCGTCATCTACCAACTCGAGTCGGTCGCAGAAGCTGCGGTCTTCGGCATCCCCGAAGAGCGGCTGGGCGAAGAGGTGGCGGTCGCCATCGTGCTGGTGCCCGGCGCGACGTTGACCGAGGTCGAGCTGCGCTCGTTCCTGGCCGAGCGCATGGCCAAGCACAAGATTCCCACCAGGATCTGGTTCCTCGACGAACAACTGCCCCGCAACGCCAACGGAAAGTTCGTGAAGCGCGAGCTGCGCCAACAGCTGATCGGCGAGTGAAGGGCATCGTCAGACTGGTCGGCGTCTACGACGCCAACGGCACCATCCGTGGCGAGCTCGCCTACTGGTTCGGCGCCCGGCTGGGCCGCGCCCACTGTTCGCTGTGCGACATCACCCACGGCTTGGTCCGCGAGCGGCCCGAGTGGAAAGAGTGTCGCGCCGGCCTTCCGGTTCCGTTCCAGACGTATCACCGTGACGATCAACCGGCCGAAGTCAGGGTCGCCCTCGGCAACGCTGCGCCGGCGGTCGTTGCCGAGACCACCGACGGGTTCACCTTGCTGTTGGGGCCGGCCGATCTGGATTCGTGCGGCGGATCGATCGAACGTTTGACGAGCGCCATCGAGTCGGCGGTCGAATGCCTCGGGCTGGCCTGGCCCACGCCGTAACGCGTGACCCAGCTCGCAGGCGAGTCACCGTGCCGTCGCTGGTGATCCACGGCGACTGCGACACCCTGATCGACCAGAGTGGCGGTCGCCGCACCGCCGAGTTGATTCCAGGCGCGAGGTTCGAGCTGATCGAGGGCATGGGTCACGACTACCCGGCACAGCTGTGGAAGCGCTGGACCAAGCTGGTCAGCGAGTTCGCCCATGCGAATCCCGGCCACAGCTGATATCTCTACGGGGTGACCCTCGACGACCTGGACCGGCTGATCCGCACGCGGCGAACCAGCATGCTGGTCGACGCCACACGACCCGTGCCACACGACCTGATCGAACAGCTGTGCCGCTTGGCCCAATGGGCGCCCAACCACAAGCGCACGTGGCCATGGCGGTTCGCAGTCATCGAAGGCGATGCCAGGGGCCGTCTGGGCAACCTGATTGCCGACGCGATGGTTGCCATGGGCGACCCGCCCGAGAAGATCGCCAAGACGCGCGGGAAGTACGTGCGCACGCCGACCACGTTGGTGGTAGGCGCAGCACCTGGCGACTCGCCGTTGCGCACCGCTGAGAATCGCGATGCCGTGGCTGCGGGCATACAGAACCTCATGCTGGGCGCCACCGCAGCGGGTCTGGCGACCTATTGGAGTTCGTGTCCCAAGGGGGCCAACGATGTGGTTGCGCGGTGGTGCGGGTTTCAGGCCGACACTCACGTGACTGCATTGATCTATCTGGGCTGGGCGTCCACCGACGTTGCTGCGCCCGAGCGACCGGACCCCCACATCACCTATCGCAGCTGACGGTCAGCCGGCGTGTTGCAAAACGGGCAGCGCGGCGATGACCGTCAACCAGCCTTCGCCGATCTCCGCTTCGTCGCCCTGACCCGACGCATGTGCCTGGCCCAGTACGTGCCAATGGGTGCGCTGCAGCAACGTGATCGCCACCACATCGCCCACGTCGAGGCACTCGGTCAGCGCCTGGCCGAGCACGGCTTGCGCTGCCGGGCGATCGCCCAGTGCACTGTGCGCTCCGGCGGCGGCCACCGCAGCGATGGCACGATCGAGATACGTGGCCCCAGCAGCCGTGACCGCGTCGGCAGCGGCCAGTGCGGCATCAGAGTCGCCAGCCAGCGAGTACGCGAGTGCTGCTCCGGCTTGTGCAAACGGATGTTCCATG
>JANNFQ010000588.1:0-3052 GCA_031380045.1 Acidimicrobiaceae bacterium | reverse complement strand
GTGCCCGAGACCAACGCGTGCGGTGCCTCCCACGGCACGAAGTGGCCGCAGTCGCGCAGCAGGAACGGCCCGACGTGATCGGGGAAAACCGCGGCGGCCATGCGGTCGAAGGCCGGATAGATCACGTGATCGCTGGTGCCGTGCAGGATGAGTGTGCGGGTGTGAGCGTTCTTGGTCATGCGTCCCGGCTCGCTCTGTGCCGCCGGCGAGAACGCGCTTTCGTAGCCCCCGAAGCTGGCCCGCAACTTGTCACCATCGGCGAACGGCTCGGTGTGGAAGTCGACCTCGTCGGGTTGCGCGAAGGCACCCGGATGCGCCCAGAACCGACTGGTGTAGAACGTGGCGATGTACCGGCGACGCTGCTCTGGCGTGCCCAGTTCTGCTGCCAGCGCATCGGCATCCAGGCCCTGCCTCCGAAAGTAGTCGGATGCTTCCCGCGCCGGCCGGGTTCCAATGATGCCGGCCATCTCGTCGGCCAGGTACGGCAGCGGCGAGTTGAACAGCACCATCCGGTCGACCCAGTCGGGATACCGCAGCGCGAGGTCCTGCACCACCGGCCCACCCAAGTCGCCACCCATCAGCACCACGCGGTCGTGGCCGAGATGGTCGTGCACCAACGCGTGCAGATCGTTGGCGTGACTGGGCACATCGTGGAAGCCATCCGGCCCCACGTCGCTGTCGCCGAACCCGCGGAGGTCGGGCACGATGACCTCGAAGCCGGCCCGGGCCAATGGGTCGATCACCTTCCAGAAGATGCGCTTGGTCTCGGGCCAACCATGCACGCACAACAGCGGCACACCACCCACGTTGTGACGCACATAGGCCTGGCCGAAACCGCGTGGCTGGGCCCGATGCACAGTGAAGCGTTGCGGATCGATGTGCGCCGGAACCGAGTGGGTGCTCACCCGCGTCACCCTATTTCGGCCGGGTCGCACCCGGTAGCGTCGGCCACCATGACACCGGACGAGTTCCGCTTGCACGGCTATGCCCTGATCGACTGGATCACCGACTACATCGAGGGTGTCGAACAGCATCCGGTTGCCGCGCAGGTTCAGCCCGGCGACATCAGAGCGATGCTGCCCGAGCATCCGCCGACGGCACCCGAGCCGTTCGCCAACGTGTTGGCCGACCTCGACCGTGTGGTCATGCCGGGTCTCACCCACTGGCAGCACCCCAGCTTCTTCGCGTACTTCCCCAGCAACACGACCTACAGCTCGATCCTGGGCGAGTTGGCCTCGGCCGGGTTGGGCGTGCAGGGCATGAGCTGGGTCACCAGCCCGGCGTGCACCGAGGTCGAGACGATGATGCTCGATTGGATGGGCGAGCTGTTGGGCCTGCCCGCCCGCTTCCACTCCACGAGCGACAGTGGCGGCGGCGTCATCCATGGCTCGGCCAGCGAGGCCACGCTGACATCCATTCTGGCGGCCCGCTGGCGGGCGACATCAGGCGAGATCAACCGCACCGGCGACACGACTCGACTGGTTGCCTACTGCACCACGCAAGCGCACTCCAGCATCGAGAAGGGGCTACGCATCGCCGGCATCGGCACCGACCATCTGCGCATCGTGCCGCATGACGAGCAGTGGGCGATGCGCACCGACGAGTTGGCGCAGATGGTGCAAGCCGACGTCGATGCGGGCCTGGTTCCGTTCTGGGTCTGCAGCACTCGGGGCACCACCAGTTCGATGGCCTTCGACCCCACCGCGGCCATCGCCGACGTCGCCCAGCGGCACGGCATGTGGTTGCACGTGGACGCGGCAATGAGCGGCATCGGTGCGTTGGCGCCCGAGCTGCGCTGGATCAACGACGGGCTGGATCGCGCAGACAGCTACTGCACCAACCCGCACAAGTGGATGGGCATCAACTTCGACTGCGACCTGTTCTACACCGCCGATCGCGTGGCCCTGCTGGGCGCACTCAGCATCTTGCCCGAGTACCTACGGTCGCAGGCCGCGCAGGTGGGCGCGGCGATCGACTATCGCGACTGGCAGGTTCCACTGGGCCGGCGGTTCCGAGCGCTGAAGCTGTGGTTCACGATCCGCGCAGGAGGCGCGATCGACGCGGTCGACATGATCCGGCGGCACGTGGCGTTGACGGAACAGTTGGTCACGTGGATCGCCGACGACGACCGTTTCGAGATCATTGCGCCACATCCGTTGAACCTGGTGTGCGTCGCGTTGCGATCGGGCGACCACGCGACCGACCGGCTGATTCAGCGGGCCAACGACAGCGGGAAAGCCCTCTTCACACGCACCGTCTTGGACGACCGCACCGCGCTTCGCTTCTCGATCGGCGGGCGCGCGACCACCGAAACCCACGTGCGCGCCGGCTGGCAGTTGCTCTGCGAGCTCGCTGATTGATCGATCGATGTGGGCGCGTTGCTTTGCGGTTGCTCGCCCGCTTGACTGCCATGTCCATCGGGCAACCGCCGGGTGGCAATCCATAGCAACAGGAGCACCGATGAGAGTTCTTCTCTCCGTGCTCGTCGCGGTCACGAGCCTTCTGACCGTTTCTTCGCCGGCGTCTGCCGGTCCTGTCCATTCAGCCGCCAGCGACCTGGCCTACATCCAGAACATGCAGTACTGGGTGTCGATCAGCGAGTTCACCACGGCTGCCAACTCCACCGGCGATCGCTGGTTCGACTGGTCGACCGACTGGTGTTCGGCACCGCTGGTGGGCAGCACGGGTCGGTCGTTCGACTTCCGAGCCCCGTGCCGTCGCCACGACTTCGGCTATCGCAACCTGCAACTGATGGAACGGCGGTGGTCGGGCGGCGGGCGCTACTGGAACAGCACCACTCGTCGCCAGGTCGACCAGCAATTGCTCACTGACATGCGGGCGCATTGCCGAGCCCGACCGTGGTACGAAGAGGCCACCTGTCGTCTGTGGGCCGACACCTTCTACTCCGTGGTCCGGCTGGCCCCCGGCCCCTGATTCACCACGCTTGTGGCTCCGGTTCGTCCACACCGTGGGCGAGCCGGAGCAGCTGGTGCAACATGCGTGCGGTCGCGCCCCACACGGTCTCGTCGTCCAGCTCGAAGAAGAAGATCGG
>JANNFQ010000587.1:0-23820 GCA_031380045.1 Acidimicrobiaceae bacterium | reverse complement strand
GCGTGCCCGACGCGCTGCACGGCGAGGCGGTGTGCGCCTTCGTGCGACCACGGCCTGGCGCGAACGTCACCGCCGAGCAAGTGCGCTCGTTCTGCGACGGTCGAATAGCGCACTTCAAGATCCCGCGCCACGTCCTGATCGTCGACGAGTTCCCGATGGCGGTGACCGGCAAGATCCAGAAGTACAGGTTGCGCGAGATCGCCAGCGGACAGCTGGCTCGTTGACAGCAACGCCCGGCAACGACGTCGCCCGACCGGTGGAACCAGCGAACCACCAGTAGCGTCCAACGTCCTATGCCACCGGGGATGGGCGTCACATCATCCATTCATCGACAGCGGTCGGTCGTGCTGGGTGCCTGCATCCTTGCCGGGCTGGTGGTTGGGGCCTGCTCGCCGAACCACGACCGCAGCACGATCGCACCCACGACCATCGTCTTCACGCAGACGACGATCTCGGCAGCAACGACGACATCGGCAACCAGTCAGCCCACATCGACGACGCCAGCTCCGACGATTGCGACCACCCAGCCGGCACCCGTGCCCATTCCCACATTCATCGACGAGAACGGGTTCGACGACCACACGGTTCCGGTTGTCGAAACAGTCGGGCAGTTGATGGCCCTGTCGCGAAGTGGAGTCGGCGGACAATCGTCGATGAAGTTCACGATCCCGCAGTTCGATCGTCCGGCCGATGCACCCGACCTGGCGCGTGCCCACTTGATGGACGGCAACTTCTACAGCCTGCACGACGAGTGGTACTACTACCGGCTGCTGAACGACCAGCCAGTGGCCGGTACTGACGTCTCGCCGGTGCCGGGCCAGCGATTCGCCAGCGTCGAAGAGATCTATCGCTGGGCAAACTCGGTGCCCGCCGCAGAGCTTCCCCTGGACCTGACCTTCATCGGCCAGCGCCTGTACGCGTCGGGCTTCTACGATCTGGCGTTGCACGGCGACCCGCGCTCGTTCGGCGTCGGTGCGATCGTGCGCTTCCCCGATCCCACGGCGGGTCGTCCCGATCACTGGTTGATCGAGCTGGAGTACGCAGACACCGTCACTCCGCAGATCGTTGCGCAGTTCTTCTCTCGGGTGTCGTTGGTACTACCCGATGAAGTCAGCAGCCAGCTGGAGTGGGTGGTGCGCTCGCCACAGCACGAGGACGTTGCGTTGCAGATGGAACAGCAGCAGCTGCCGTATCACGACCGCATCGTGCACTACCGCGATCTGGTGCCACCCGGCACCGTGGCGGTGTACAGCGAGGGTGTCACGGCCGGGAGGTTGCTGTATGTCGGCGAAGGCGGTGCTGAACTCAGCGACGCAACGTCCGGCGACATCGTCATCACCGAGCACGTACCCGACTGGTTGCCGCCTGCCAGCGCAATGATCACCTCCGATCCGCAGACCCCGCTGGCACACGTCAACCTGTTGGCGCGCAACCGCGGCATACCCAACGCGTCACAGGCGGGCATCCACGACGATGCCGGGTTGCGCCAGGCAGCCAGGGTTCGCGCTCATGCTGTCGTCATCACCCGAGGGGCATCGCTGCAGATCGCCCTGATCACCCGCGACCAATACGCGGCATGGAGCGCTCGCCAGCAGCCCCTGCCCGTGTCGGTACCGTTGGTGGACATCAGCACCATGCCGCTGGTGGTGAACCTGACCGACCTGGTTTCGCAGTTGTCAGCGGATGGACTGACCGAAGCGGACGTCGCCACCTGGAGACCGATCATCGGCGGCAAGTCGGCCGGCTTCTTGACGCTGCTGTCGTCGCCGGGTCTGACGCCCCCACCCGATCCGTTGGCAATCACGGTGCGGCCGTACCTCGAGCACTTCGCGCCCATACTCGACACGGTGGCCGCCAGCATCGCGCATGCAGACGTCGTCAACTCGCGACGCGCGCTGTGGCTGACGTTGGAGGGTGACGAGGACTATGCCGATCGCTATCCGAGCGATGCCGATGCCGAATTCGCGACCTCGTTCAGCGCCGCACATCCGCCGGGATCACCGCTGGGCGATGTGCTGGCAGCCGGCGGGGTGCGGGCCTTGATCGAATCACGGCCTGTTGCGCCCGCCACGTTGGCGGAGGTCACGGCCACGCTGTCGCGCACGTACCACGACTACGACAGCACTGCCGGCTTTCGGTTCCGTTCGTCCAGTTCGGTCGAGGACATCGAGGGCTTCAACGGCGCCGGCCTGTACACCTCATACACCGGCTACCTGCACGCCGAGCAGCTGGACGACCCCGATGATCGCGACAACACCATCGAACGAGCGATGCTGCGCGCGTGGAGCGCGTATTGGAGCTTCGAGGCATTCGAAGAGCGTCGCCTCGCACAGATCGATCACCTCAGCGGGGCCATGGGCCTGACGGTGCACGCCCGTTTCGATGATGATCTCGAGCGCAACAACGGTGTTGCCACGTTCACGTTCCTGCCAGGTGGTGCCGCCGACGACGCAGTGGTCGAGATCAACGTGCAGGACGGTTCGGTCGATGTGACCAACCCTGACCCCGACGACATCCAACTGCCCGAGGTCATTCGAGGTGACGCGTCGCGGCGGGTCGGTGTCGATCGATCGGCGGGCAGGTTCAACGCTGCTGGACCCCGACGAGCAGGTGCTCGACGACAACGCCGTCGAGGAGCTGTTCGAACAGACTGCTGCGGTCGCGGAGGTGTGGCGCAGCCGCGTAAACGCTGCGCTGCCGCCTGCGCAGCGGCTGCAGACCGTGGTGCTCGACTTCGAGTTCAAGAACGTGAAGCAGGGGGTGGCCCCACCTGATGGACGGCGAGGCGCCCTACCCAGAGCGGCTGGTGCTCCGGCAGGTGCGCAGTCTGGATCCGGGGCTGCGGTCGTTGCCGCCGGCTGTGCGGGCACTGCCGGTGCCGCGCGACATCCTGATGCGCGCATCGCTGGTCGAGACCGTGCGGTGCACCAGCGCGGCCACATCGGTCGACCACACCGAGGTGCTGACCGATCCCTTGGCCGGTCCAGACATGGGCCACTCCCAGACGCCGTTCGTGATCGGTTCGCAGGCGGCGCAAGGCGCAACCTGCACCCGCGTCGCGTTGTTCGCCTCCCCCGGGCAGATGTTGATCGGACTGATCGCCAACGGCGATGCGTTCGTGATCGTCGGTTAGACGATTGCGGGTGGGCCGATGGGCACACCCATGTCGCCGTTCCATTCGTCCCACGGTTGCGGGTTCTGCGCATAGCCGCCGCTGGCGCTCCAGCCGCCATCGACGCTGAGCACCACCCCAGTCACGAAACTGGACGCCTGCGAAGCCAGGAACAAGAAAGGACCCACCAGCTCGGGCAGCTCGCCCATACGGCGCATGGGAGTTCGGCTGCGCATCCAGTCGGCCATGCCCGAGTCTTCGAGCAGCTCGCGAGTCATCTCCGAGACGAAGAAATTCGGTGCCAGCGCGTTGACCCGAACACCACGGTCGCCCCATTCGCAGGCCAGCAGCTTGGTCAACTGGTTGACGCCGCCCTTCGCCGCGAAGTAGCCCGCCGTGCGATTTTCAGACCCCGCGTTGCCGAAGATGGACGACAGGTTGATGATGCTGCCACCGCCGCCGCGCAACATCGAGGGAGCAACAGCGCGAGTCATGTAGAACAGCCCGACCAAGTCGGTGTTCACCATCTTGGCGAACATCTCGGGTTCGCAATGTTCGGTGCGAACCAGTCGCCCATCGGCCCAACCCGCGTTGTTGACCAACACGTCGATCCGGCCGAAGGTGGCCATGGCCTGCTGGGCAACGTTGGAGCAATCGTCGTACGACGTGACATCGCCGGCCACTGCCAGGCACCGCCTGCCCAGCGATTCGACCATGGCCTTCGTGTCGTTCAGTTTGTCCATCGAACGAGCAGTGATGACCACATCAGCACCCGCGGTGGCGAGAATCTCGGTGAACAGCACACCGAGGCCGTATGACGCCCCGGTGACCACGGCCACCTTGCCGTCCAACCGGAACGGTGCAACCAGGTCGACACCCATTGCGCCGGTCACTGCATCGGCCGTCATGACTTTTGTTCTTCGGTGAATCGATCGCGCAGCTCGCGCTTGATGATCTTGCCGCTGACGGTCTTGGGCAACTCGTCCAGGAAGATGACACGCTTGGGCTTCTTGTAACCGGCCAGCCGGTCGCGGGCTGTCGCGATGATGTCGGCCTCGGTGGCCGTGGTGTTCGGCCGCAACACGACCACAGCGGTGACGTTCTCGCCCCACACCGGATCGGGCAGACCCACCACCGCGGCCTCGGCTACCGACGGGTGCGTGTACAGCGCCTCTTCCACCTCGCGGCTGTACACGTTCTCGCCACCCGTGATGATCATGTCCTTCATGCGGTCGACGATGTAGAAGAAGCCCTCTTCGTCGCGGCGAGCCATGTCGCCGGTCTTGAACCAGCCGTCGTCGAATGCCTTCGCAGTGCCTTCGTCGTTGCGGAAGTACCCCTTCAGCACCTGCTCGCCACGAATCACGATCTCGCCGACCACGCCGGGCGGACACTCCTGCATCTGCTCATCGACAACCTTCACGTCGGCCAGACACATGGGGGTTCCGCACGACGCCAGCAGATGCTCTTCGCCGTTGATGGCGCGCACGTGGTCCGACTTCGGGAAGGTCAGCACGTTGCCGCCCAGTTCCGTCATGCCGAAGCCCGAGTACACGATGGGACCGAATCGCTGGATGGCAGCACGCAACACCTCGACGGGCATCGCGGCTGCGCCGTAGCCGATACCACGCAGGGTGTCCAGCTTGTACTCGCGCAGCTTCGGGTGCATCAGCACCATGTTCAACATGGTCGGTGCCATTGCCGTGCCGGTGATGCCGTGCTGATCGACCAGTTGCATCCACAGTTCGGGCTCGAACAACGGTGTGAGGACGATCCGTCCACCGCGTACGTGCGTCAGCGGTACTGCGTAGCCGGACACGTGGCACAACGGAAACGCGATCAGGTTGCGCTCGTCGGGCTTCGGCTCGTACTCGATGACCGAGTTCAGGGCGGCCACGGTCAAGTTGCGATGCGTCAGCATCGCTCCCTTCGGGAAGCCAGTCGTTCCGCTGGTGTACAGCAGCCAGGCCGTGGAGTCTTCATCGATGTCCTGAGCGGGTTCGTCGGCCGATGCCGCACCCACCACGTCGGCGTACGTCGGACGGCCCTCGGCGCCCTTGCCGCCGATCACGATGATGTGCCTCATGGTCGGGATCTGGTTGAGGAAGGGTTCGATCTGCTCGAGGTACTTCTCTTGAACCATCAGAACACTGGCCTCGGCGTTGTTCAGGATCCACGTCCACTCTTTCGGGTGGAGCCGGTAGTTCAGGAACGTCAGCGCCATGCCGGCCGCCGGGACGCCGTAGTAGCACTCGACGTACTCTGGAAGGTTCTCGGCCAGGATTCCGATGCGATCGCCGCGGTCGGCCAGTTGACCCATCGCATTTGCGACTCGCCACGCACCGTCGCGAAGCTCACCAAAAGTGATCTCACGCCCTTCGGCGACGATCGCAGTGCGCGTCGGCATCTTTCGTCCGTTCAAGCGGACGATGTCACTCAGCAGCATCAGACCCCCCAGTCAAGCTCGGCAGTTGACAACCCTATCAACTTCTGAATACGCGTCCAGGGTCGAAGATGATGGTCGACGATGATCGGATGTCGATCAGTCGTGCGCGTGGTACGGCACACCCAGCGCGTTGCAGTACAGGCGGGTCAGTTGAGCCACCGCGGTCTCGAACTCGTACGGCTCGCCCAACACGATCCACACGTACGCAGAACGATCGATCATCGAGCCCAGGGCGCTGGCAGCGTACTCGGGGTCGATGGACTTGTCGACGATGCCCCGCTCTTGCCAACGCCTGATGGCTTCACTGTTGCGTTGTCGCCAGAACGTGCGCGTTGCCCGCCGCATCTGCGCGAGCCGCGGGTTGAACGTGGCCACCTGCTCGAGCACCGCCATCATTCGGGCGTTCGTTTCGTAGGCGCGGATGTAGCCCCGATTGGCTCGCTCGATGCGCTCGGAAATAGAGCCGTCGGCGGTGATCGGCGGTTCGTCCGCGGCCATCTGTTGCATGTCAACCTGCAGCGCTTCGACCACTTCCGAGAAGATCTCTTCCTTCGAGTTGAAGTAGGTGTAGAACGTGCCGTGGGCAACCCGCGCCTTACGGGCGATGTCGCCGACATTGGTGTCGAGGAAACCGTTCTTCTCGAACAAGCCACGTGCGGCCTTGACCAACGCTGCTCGAGTGCGAGCACCGCGCGCAGTGACCGGCGACGATGAGGACGACGACGACGTCTTTGCCCGCACGCTGACCTTGCCGCTCGCCACATCACCACCCGTTGGTTCATGCGCCAGAACGGGCGCGCCAATAGAGAGTACCGTGAGTTGCGCACGTGCCCCCGTGCGAGCGATGGTGACACAAGTTGACGCGTTCGTCAAATGACAGATGGTTGCGCCGACCGCGTTACGATCCAGTTGACCGCCGTCGGGGACGGACGAGCAGACGATCGAGGGGACATTCGATGATCGTGAAGCAAGGGCGTACTCCGTCCATCATGCCGTACGACATGTCGGGCATCATTCGCAGCGACGATGGCGTTCTGCGCTACACAGGACTACCCACGTCGCTGCTGCACATGTTGCGCAGCTCGGTCGAGCGAACGCCAGATCGCGAGTGCATCGTTCTCGTGGGCGGAGAACGAGTGACCTACCAGCAAGTCTGGGATCGGTCGGCTCGAGTCGCTGGCGGCCTGGTTGCCGCAGGGGTGAAGCCCGGCGATCGCGTCGCCAACCGCTATGGCAACAGCCTCGAGTGGTGTCTGGGGTTCTGGGGCACCCTCATGGCCGGTGCCGTCGTGGTACCCGTGAACGCTCGGTTCTCCGACGCCGAGGTCGAGTACGTCGTCAACGACTCGGGTGCCGTGTACGTCTTTCAGCCTGATGCTGCGCTGCCCGATGGCGAGCCGACGGTGGCCGACGACATCCAGCCGGCCAGCCTTGCTGCGATCTTCTACACCAGTGGCACGACCGGATTCCCGAAGGGGGCGATGACCACGCACGAGAACTTCCTGTCGAACAGCGAGACGTGCCGGCGCATCATGTTCCTGCCAGAGGACGCGCACCTGCGAAACCTGGTGTCGGTGCCGCTGTTTCACGTGACGGGATGCAACAGCCAACTGATCATCACGACACAGCTGAACGGCACGACGTTCATCATGCCAGCGTTCGAAGTACAGGCGTTCTTGCAGGCGACGGTCGACGAGGGCATCAACATCCTGACCTCTGTGCCCGCCATCTTCTGGTTGGCCATGAGCCAACCGAACTTCTCCGAGTACGACGTCAGCAACGTGCGCTGGGTCACCTATGGCGGCGCGCCCACCGCGCCCGACGTCATCGCCCGCCTGCGCGCTTCGTTTCCCAATGCGCGCCTGGGCAATGGCTTCGGTCTGACCGAGACGTCGTCGGTGTCCACGTTTCTGCCCGACGAGTACGCAGAGTTGCGGCCCGAGACGGTCGGATTCACAGCACCCCCGGTCGAGGTCGACCTGTTGGACCCTGATCCAGAGACTGGTGTCGGCGAGCTGTTGATCCGCGGTCAGAACGTGGTGGCGGGCTATTGGAACAAGCCTGAACAGTCGGCCGAGACCTTCGTGGACGGTTGGCTGCACACCGGCGACCTGGCGCGTGTCGATGACGAAGGCTTCGTCCAGATCGTCGACCGCAAGAAGGACATGGTGAACCGTGGTGGCGAGAACGTGTACTGCGTGGAAGTCGAGAACGCACTCGTCGAACACCCAGCTGTGTTCGAGGTCGCCGTATTGGGTGTGCCCGACGCGATGATGGGCGAGAAGGTGGGCGCAGTCATCGTGCCCAGGCCGGGCATGAATCCCGACCCCGCAGAGATCCGTGCGTGGGCGAAGTCGAAGATCGCCGACTTCAAGGTGCCCCAGTTCATCGCCTTCCGACCCGAGCCCCTGCCACGCAACGCAGGTGGCAAGGTGCTGAAGCCCGTCCTGCGCAACGACACCGAGTGGGGCGAACAGCTGCGCGGCTGACTCGCCCATCCCTCCCGATCGACAATCACGTCCTTCGCCATACGAGCGGCCTGTTCGACAGATCAGTGAACGCTTTGTGGCGCTCAGGCTCTCTCCCACCTTCAGGTGAAGGGGGCATGCTCTTGAAGCCCAACGCTTCGAGAGCGTCGTCGCCTGGATCGTTCAGTCAGTCACGCACTTGACGACAGAGGGGCCCGTGACCTCGCACCGGGAACGGGCGCCGACAACCGCGAGCGTACGGCCGGTCGGCGATGGTCGCGGTTGTTCACTTCTTTTCGTCTCCGACGAAGGCAACATCGACCCGCTGATGACGAGATCCGGAGGAGATCACCCTTGACCAACCTCGATGGTAGTTCTAATATCCTACTGATGTTAGATATTCCTAGGCGAGATAGACGTGGGGAGCGTCGGGAGGCGACGAAGGCGGAGATCCTCGACGCTGCATGGACGCAGGTGCGTGCTCACGGGCTTGCGGCGCTGTCGTTGCGCGACCTGGCGCGTACTGTTGGGATGCAGCCACCATCGCTGTACGGATACTTCGATTCGAAGAACGCGATATACGACTCGATGTACGCGCAGGGTGCGCGTGCCTTCGTGGAGGCCGAGCCCCCGGAGATGCCGGGTGACCCGGTGGAGGGTCTGAAGGCGATCGTGCACTACTTCGTGGAATTCTGCGCGGCCGACGCCGCTCGTTACCTGTTGCTGTTCCAGCGGACGATCCCGGGGTTCGAGCCGTCCGCGGAGTCGTTCGCGATCTCCGAGGCCAGTATCGAGCGGCTCGGTGACCGCATCTCTTCGTGCGGGATCACCGACCCCACTGCGGTCGACCTGTTCACCGCGATCGGAACGGGTCTCACCGACCAGCAGATCTCCAACGATCCCGGCGGCGACCGCTGGATCCGCCTGATCGATGAAGCAGTCGAGATGTTCTACGACCACATGACCAACAAGGGCAAGCAATCCGCCACGAGGAGGCGAAAGAATTGATGACCGCAACACGAGTCGACACCATCCCGCCGATCACCCGATCCGAGGCTGAGGGCCTGGCACGAACTGAGTATGCACGGATGGCTTCGCAGCTTCGATCGCTGGCACCGCACGACTGGACGAAACCCACCGATTGCCCATTGTGGGATGTCCGAGCCGTTGCCGGCCACGGCCTCGGGATGATGTCAACATTCACCGGCTACCGTCGGCTGTTCGGCGCCATGGGCGCTGCCACGAAGGCCTCGAAACGCAGCGGCGGCCCGATGATCGACGCGCTGACCGCCAAACAGGTGGCCGACCAGGCCGATCTCGCGACCGATGCGCTGATCGTCAGCGTTGACGAGGTCGGTCCGCAGGCCGCGCGCTGGCGGGCCAAGGCGCCGTGGCTGTTCCGCAAGATGCCCATGAAGGAAGAGGTCGGCGGCAAGACCGAGACCTGGCGGATGGGGTTCTTGCTCGACACGATCCTCACCCGCGATCCGTGGATGCACCGCATCGACATTGCGCACGCGGCCGGGCACGACCTCGAACTGACCCCCGAGCACGACGGACGCATCGTCGCCGATGCCGTTGCTGAGCTAGCCCGCCGCTACGGCAAGCCGTTTACATTGACGTTGACCGGTCCGGCGGGCGGCGAGTTCGTTGCCGGCGATGGCGGCGAACACGTGCGCATCGATGCGATCGAGTTGTGCAGGGTGCTGTCGGGCCGCCCGCCGGTGGACCCGACACAGCGCACCGGTCTGACGGCCACGGCGGTGCCGTTCTGATGGACATGGAGACGAGGGTGACCGAGGTCGCCGACGGCGTGCACCAGTTGACGACGGTGATTCCCGAGGCGCCGGTGGCGTTCAATCAGTACCTGATCGCAGCGGCCGAGCCGCTGCTGTTCCACACCGGCCTGCGCAAGCTGTTCCCGCTGGTGTCGACTGCGGTGTCGAAGGTGCTGCCCGCGGAGTCGGTGCGGTGGGTGAGCTTCGGCCACGTCGAGGCCGACGAGTCGGGCTCGATGAACGAGTGGCTCGCGCTCGCGCCGCGCGCCACCGTCACCCATGGGTTCATCGGTTGCATGGTGTCGATCGGCGATCTCGCAGATCGGGAGCCGAGGCCGCTCGGCGATGGAGAGTCTCTCGAGATCGGCGGGCACGTCGTGCAGTGGTTCGACACTCCGCACGTGCCGCACGCCTGGGAAGCCGGCGTGCTCTACGACATCACGACGAAGACCCTGTTCTGCGGCGACCTGTTCACCTGGAGTGGCCCCTACTGCGCCATGACCGACGGCGACATCGTTGGACCAGCCGTGCACGCCGAGGACGAGATGCCCGGGTCGCTATCGCTGCACCCCTCGAGTGGCGCGACCTGCAGGCGACTAGCCGAACTTGACATCGAGACGCTCGCACCGATGCACGCGCCGGCCCACAACGGCGACTGTCGCGCGGCGCTCCTCGATCTGGCCGGTGACTTCGATCGCCGGCTGGCGCGCGCCAAGTGATGGAAAATCATCGCAGCGTGAATCAGCTAGTCACACAACGGTCTTCCTGCACTCTCGGCGTTCACATGGCCATCAGTCGGCAGAGGCCCAGGTCAGGTCGCCGAGGCGAGCTGCGCGAGTCCACCGAGTGACCGCGCGAGACGTGGGCCGCTCCCCCTGCGTCGTGTCAGCGGGCGGGCTGATCGCGAAGGTTTCTGCGCAAGATCTTGCCGGTCACCGTCTTGGGCAGCTCGTCGACCAGTTCGATCGAGCGCGGGTACTTGTAGGCGGCCATGCGTTCTTTGCAGAAGGCGATCAGCTCGTGCTCGGTCGCTGCGATGTCGGGACGTAGGCTGACGAACGCCTTCACGGTCTCGCCGCGATACTCGTCGGGCACACCGATGACGCCCGCTTCGCGCACTGCGGGGTGCTGGTACAGCACGTCTTCGACCTCACGTGGCCAGACCTTGTAGCCCGAGGCGATGATCATGTCTTTCTTGCGATCGACCACGTAGAACCAACCATCGGCATCCATGAAGCCGACATCGCCGGTGTGCAGGCTGCCACCGGGCAACGCATGCGCCGTCTCGTCGGGCTTGTTCCAGTAGCCGGCGACCACCTGCGGTCCACTGGTGACGAACTCACCGATCTCGCCCGGCGCCACGTCGTTGCCGTCCTCGTCGATGACTCTGACGACCGTGTTGAAGATGGGCACGCCGACCGACAACGCGCCCGATGCCGGATCGACGGGCGACCGCGCGCCCATCGGCACGCCGTGCGACGGTGACGTGGTCTCGGTGAGGCCGTAGATGTTGTGGATGTAGGCGCCGGCTTCCTTCTCGAACCGCTCGACGACGCTGGGAGCGATGGGCGCGCCTCCGCTGTACACCTTGGTCAGCGACGAAAGATCGCGTCCGGGCCACGAGGCGTCGTTCATCAACGCGATGAACACCGTGATCGCTCCGACGGTGAACGTGGGTCGCCGCTGCTCGATGAGGTCGAGTGTGGTGACCGGATCGAAGCGATACCCCAACACGATGGGCATCGGCACCAGCAGCGCCACGGCCACGTGCGCGATCAGCCCGGTGATGTGGAACAGCGGCGCGATGCCCAGCACGATGTCGTCAGGTGTCAACGACATCCAGGTGCGGTACGACTCGGCGTTGAACACGACGTTGCCGTGTGTGTTCATGGCACCCTTCGGCGGACCGGTCGTGCCCGACGTGTAGGTGAGGAAGGCAATGTCGTCCAGCGTCATGGTGGGGGTCGGTGCATGCTGGCCTTCGAACTCCTTGACGAGCTCGATCAGGTCCAGTGTGTCGCCCGGGCGTTGCCGCTTCGACCCTGCAAGCACTGTCGGCAACGGTGCACCGGGGTCCAGCAGATCGAGCTCGCTGGTGGTGATGACCGTGCACGCGACATTGCGGTCGGCCACCACCTGCTGGGCGACGTCGTGGTACAGCGACTCGAGGGCTACCAAGAACGTGGCACCCGAATCGTCCAGTGCGTAGGTCAGCTCTCGCGACTTGCTCATCGGGTTGACCGGCACAACGATGCCACCGGCCTTCCATGTGGCCAACACCGTCACGACGTACTGCGGCACGTTCTGCAAGTACACCGCCAATCGATCGCCAGCGCTGAAGCCGTTCGCGACCAATGCAGCAGCCAACGCATCGCTGGCATGGTCGACGTCGCCGAGCGTCAACGTGCGCGAGAAGTAGTGGATCGATGGGCGGTCGGCTCCGCCACTGACCGCATCGGTGAACATCTCGAGCGCGTTGGCAAATCCACCGCCGTCGCGACGCACCCCTGCAACGGGGATGTCAGCGGGCATCCCCGGGTTGTACCGAGCCAACCATGGTCTGTCAGCGGCCGGGTGCGTCGCATCGGATGGCATTGCGATTACTTGATGACTACTGGGTTCACCGGTGCACCGGTGCCCGCAACGACCTTCAATGGTGCGGCCGTGTACAGGAAGGTGTACTGCCCGTCCTGGGCACAGTCGTCTGCCAGATCGTCGAGCCAAGCGATCTCGGTCAGCGTCACGCCCAGGTTGCGCATCAGCGCGTTGTGCAACGGCAGCACCACGCCGCTGACGGGGTCGACGGTGACCTCGTTGGCGATGGTGTCGGTGACCAGATTGGGGATCTCCATGTCGTGGAACCACTGCACCAGCGCGTCGCTGTGGGTCAGACCTGGCTCGACGAACTCGCCGTAGAACTCTTCGCGACTGACCTTGTAGAACTTGGCGATCCAGCCCGTACGCACTACCAGGATGTCGCGCTTCTGGATCTCGCAACCCTGCGCTTTGGCACACGCCATGAGGTCTTCGTGCGTGAACGTCTCGGCGACATCCAGCACTTCCTTGCCACGGAAGCGCGCCATGTCCAGCAGGATGCCGCGACCGACCACACCCTTCTCGGCGATGGCCAGCACGCTGGCTTTGGCCAGGCCGCCGATGGTGGTCTTGGCGTCGTAGCCGTTCCAGATCTGGTTGTCGAACCACACATGACCCAGCGCGTCGTATTGCGTGCTGCCCTGCAGGAACAACGTCATGTAGTCATCGGCGTAGTGAGCGCCACCCGCAAAATCGGGGCCCTTGCCGGCGATGTACTGACCCTCATCCATGACCATCGTGCGAATGGCCCCACTGCGGCCCGGCCACACGGGGTCACCTTCGGGGTTGGCCATCTTGACCTGCAGGGTGAACACCTTGCCCGACTTGATGGCTCCGGCAGCAGCCAACACGGTTTCGGGGGTGAGGTAGTTCAGGCTGCCCACCTCGTCGTCGGGCCCCCACTTGCCCCAGTTCTTCGGCGAGTTCGCCAACAACTTCAGCAGGTCGGGCTCCTGGACAGGATGATCGTGGTCGGTGCTCATGGCAACTCCTCTTTCTCGGAAATCTGTGTGGTCGGGAACCGTTGGGGAGACCGCGCTGCAGGCAGTGTCAGGGGTCTGGCACGTATGCAGCGCGACCCTGGCCGCTGTCGGCCAGTTGTGCCATGTGCGTGCCATCGACGTAGTACCGACGATGCCAGATGCCGGTGCCGTCCTCGTCGGCCACCGGCATTCGCCACGTGGTGACGCGGCTGTCGGCGGATGTCATCGACACGGCGATCAATGCTCGGGGCTGATCGACGGTGTCATTGACGTAGGCGTCGGCCGCCTCGTCGGGCACGTATCGCTTGGCGATCTGGCGGTACAGGTCTCTCCACGCATCGTCGTTGCCAGGCTCGTGCACGATGCGGGCCACACCGCGCACCGTCACCTTGCGATACGGCAACGGATCTTCGTCGATGGACAGACCCACGCGCGGATCGCGGCGGATGTTGGCTAAGAAGATCGACGGTCCACGCGGGGTGAAAACGAGATCGTCGCCCTGACGGACGAACCAGATCGGCACGACCGCAGGAAACCCATCGCGGTCGATGGTGCCCACCCGTAGCAGGTGGCCCGGCTCGTCGAGAAACGCGTCCACTTCGTCGGTCGTCAGCTTGGGCATGTCAGAAGAGCTCCCAGTAGGAATCGCGAGCCCGCATCTGTTCGACCGTCTCTTCGAGGATGACGCGGCCAGACCGCATGACCGACACGCGGTCGACGATGCGCAGCGCCTGCCCCACGTTCTGCTCGAGCAGCAACACCGACAGGCCTTCTTCGTCGGCGAGCTTTCTGACGGTGGCGAAGATCTGTTGGACCACAGCGGGGGCCAGTCCCAACGATGGCTCGTCCAGCATCAGCAGGGTGGGGTTGGCCATCAGCGCCATGCCCAGGCTGACCATGCGCGGCTGTCCGCCGGACATCGTGCCGGCCACCTGCCCCGACCGCTCGACCACGATGGGGAACAGGCCACGAACCAGTTCCAGCCGCTGGGCCCGCCGGTCGGTGTTGGGGTCGTTGGCCGCGCCGAGCAACAGGTTGTCGATGACCGTCAGGTCTGCGAACACGAATCGTTCGGACGGGATCATCGCCATGCCGGCCTTGACGTTTGCTCGTGAGCTGGACTTCGTGACGTTCTTGCCGTTGAACTCAATGGTGCCGCCCAGCACCGGGGTGATGCCCAGGATGGTGCGGATGGTCGTGCTCTTGCCACTGCCGTTGTGTCCGAACACGCCCAGGATCTCGCCGTGGCCGACCGTGAGGTCGACGTCGAACACAACCTGCTTGCGGCCGTATCCCGCCTGCAGCTTGGTGATCTGCAGCACAGGAGAAGTTGCCGTCGATGAACTCGCACCGCTGGGCCGCTCAGTCGGTTCCAAAGTAGGCCTCCGCGAGTCTGGGGGTGTTGGTCAGTTCGGCGATGGTGCCCTGTGCGGTGATCTCGCCCAACTCCATGAAGTACGTGTGATCGGCAAGACGTCCGACGACATGCAGGTTGTGCTCCACCACGCACACCGTGCGACCCTGTTCACGAACTGCCTCGATGAGATCCAGCATGGTGTCGACCCACTTCGTGTCGATGCCAGAAGCCGGTTCGTCCAGCAGCAGCACGTCAGCCTCGGTGGCCAACACACGAGCCAACGAGATCAGCTTCGTCTGGCCGTACGACAGGCCGCCCGCCGGCACGTCGGCGAACTCGGCCATACCCACGAAACCCAGCCAGTCCATGGCCTTCGCGCGGGTCTGGCCCTCGACCGACTTGACCTTCTTGTGCGAGAAGGTCAGTGTCGTGAAGTTCTCGCCCGCCTGGTGCTGCACCGCCAGCATGACGTTCTGCAGACAGGTCAGCCGGCTGAACAACCGCACGTCCTGGAACGATCGCACCAGTCCCTTGCGAGCAACGGTGTTCGGGTTCAGCCCGATCAGTTCCTCGCCGTTCAGCTTGATCGAACCACCGTCGGGCGGGATGAACCCTGTCAACAAGTTGAACACCGTGGTCTTGCCGGCCCCGTTCGGACCGACCAGCGCCGTGATGGTGCCCTTGCGCAACTGGATGTCCAGATCTCTGGCGGCCACGATGCCACCGAATCGTTTGCCGATGCCGTTGGTCTGCAGGACCACCGGGGCGTCATGCCACGACCGCTCGCGCCGACGCTCTGCTTCGTTGATTGTTTCGCCTCCGCTGGGCATTGAGTCGATACCCGCGTGTTCGCGCACCGCGATGTTGCCCTGTGGTACCCACCCCTCGGCCATCTCGACGCGCTTGACTGGCCCGCGTTGACCGCGCAGCCATCGCCAGGGCGAGAAGCCTTCGGGCAGCGCGCCCTGCGGACGGACCCGCATGAGCACGACGAGCGCGAGGCCGTAGATGATCAACTGCACGACAGCCGAGCGGCTGGCCTCCATCTTGATCACGCGACGCAGCACCGGCTCGAGCAGGACCACGACGACCGCACCAAAGATGGTGCCGTTCAGGTTCCCCATGCCACCGAAGATGACGATGGCGAAGATGGTCAGCGAGAAGGCGAAGCCGAACAGGCCCGGTGTTGCCAGCTTCAGCCATGCCGACAACATCGAGCCGGCGAATGCCGCCAGTGACGACGAGATACCGAAGACGGCCACCTTGTACCCGAACACGTTCTTGCCCAAGGACTGTGTCGAGATCGGGTCTTCGCGAATGCCCTTCAGCACGCGTCCGAGTGGCGACTCACCAATGCGCCGACAGATGGCGTATACGAACAGCATGCCGACGAGCGACGGGATCACCCAGTCGATCGGGTTGCGCAGATGCCACCCCAGGATGTCGGCGTTAGGCAGGTTGATGAGACCGTAGGTGCCGCCCATCGATGGTGTCGCGACAAGCAACGCCAAGATGACGTAGCTGACACCCAACGTCAACAAGATGAGGTACTCGACGGTCAGTTTCAATGCCGGGAGTGCCACCAGGCTGCCGATGACGAACGCGAGCACCATGCCGATGAGCGTGCCGACCAAGAAGTTCCAGTGGTACTGCTGCGTGAGGTAGCCCATCGCATAGCCGCCGACAGCGGCGAACGAAGCGTGGGCCACCGACACCTGGCCGGCGTAGCCGAGCAACAGGTTCAGCGACAGCGCCAATGTGGCATAGATCAGGATCTGATCGAGGTAGTTGATCCAGAGGTCCATCGGTCAGATCCCTGCCAGCCTGGGGCGACGGAACTTCGTCCTGAACGTGCTGGCGTTGAAAGCCAGGTACGTGAGGTACAGGACCAGCACCACGAACACTGCCGACTGCGTCCAACGAACCGACAGCCAGATCGACGAGTACTGCTCGATCAGCGCCACCACGATGCCGATCAGGAACACCCGCACCGGCGACGATGCCGTGCCGGCCAGGAACGCAACGACGAAGGAATAGATGACCGGCGCGGCGCCCATGTCGGGGCTGACCGTCAGGTTGAGGCCGTACCACACGGCCGACACCCCGGCACACAGCGTGCCGATGAAGAAGCAGATGACGTAGGTGTTGTCGGCGTTGATGCCGATGGTCCTGGCCAGGTCAGGGTTCGATCTGGTCGCCTTGATCCGCCGACCCAGGCTGGTGAAGCGCAGCATCAAGGTCAGCACGATCACGATGACGACGCCACTGAGGCCCTGCCACACATCGAAGTTCGTGTAAACCGCGTCCCAGAGTGTGTAGACCTTCTGGGTGGGGCCGAAGTACGCCTGCGACTCGGATCCCCAGAACAGCCGGATGATGTTCTCGCCGGCGATGCCCAGCCCCAGTGCGGCGACGAACACGGCCAGCAGCGCGGTGGCTCCGGCGTTGTTGGCCAGTGGTCGATACACGACTCGTTCGATGCCCGCCCCCAGACACGCTGTCAGCAACACCGCCACGATCGCCGACGGCCAGAACGGCCAATCGACCCGGAAGGTGAACGTGAACGCCAGGTACACCGCCAGGGTGTAGGTGAACCCGTATGCGAAGTGAAACCTGCCGGTGACGCCCAGGATCATGGCGAAACCGACCCCGAGCAATCCAAAACTGCACCCACGGAAGATTCCATCGACCGTGAGCTGACGCACGGTCAGCCAGGTGACTGCGAACACTCTGCTCCCTCAAACCCTCTCGTTGCGATCAGTGAAAGTCGCGAGACCGCGAACGGGTCCGCAACGATGCGGTGGGGACCTCACCATCGTGAGGTCCCCACCGGCTGGTCGTATCAGGCCATCTTGAAGTCGACGCCGTCGATGCCGAAGAACGCCTTCGGGGTGACGGTGCCGTCCTTGTACTCGAACACGCCCATGCCACGCTTGATGACCGAGTGCGAGGTCTCGTCGAGGGTGTATGTGCCGACGGTGGACTCGTCGCCGCCGTACACGCTGACAACCGTCAGGTTCTCGCGCAGGGCCTTGTCCAGCGTGTCGCCATCGCGGATGTCACCACCGTTCTTGATGACGCGACGCATGACTTCCCACATCACCAATGAGTTTTCGTAGAAGTTGGCTGCGTAGAAGTCGGGCTCCTCACCGTATTCGGCGACGAACTCGCTGACGAACAATTTGGCCAGCGGGCTGAGCGGATTCTTGGCATCGAAGTAGTCGTACGCGAAGGTGTAACCCTCGGAGTCGTACTTGCCCTTGGATGCTTTGACGCCATCGGGCGTGAACTCGAAGCCGATGCGGATGGAAGTCAGGCCGGCCGTGGACGCCTGGTCGGCGAACGAACCGGGGTCTTGGCCGTAGATGCTGACCAGCAGGATGTCGGGCTCGTTGGCCTTGATCTTGGGCAGCACCTGCGAGAAGTCCTGGCCACCCACGGGCACCAGTTCGTACAACCCGTTGTGCTCGAAACCCGCTGCCGTGATCTTGGCGAGGATGTCTTCCTTGATGATGCCGTTGGCCGGTTCACCGATGTCCCAGCCGACGAATCCGACCGACTTCTTGTCGGGATTCGTCTGCTTCAGGTATTCGAACAACCCGGGCATCGGGTCGTTCGGCGTGATCGCACGCGTTCCCCAGAAATACGGCTGTCCCTGACCGAAGATGCTGGTACCGCCACCGCCATCGAGGGTGAACATCTTCTCCTGTGCCGTCGCTGCCAACATGGCCCCCAGGTCGTCGACATACGACGCGAACTTGGCACCGACGCCCTTCGACGTCAGCTCGACCATTGCGGCAACACCAGCCGGAGCGTCGCCCGACTTGTGATCGAGGATGATGTAGTTGAACGTCGGTCCACCTGCTGCCTGGATGTGCTTGCCGGCCAGATTCAGGCCACGGCTCATCGTCTTGCCGTAGAACGACCCAGGACCGGTCAGGGCGAGCACGGCGCCGAGATCGACGGTCTCTCCTGCGCCAGCGGTCGCAGGGTCAATACCCAGCATGGTTGCCAGCGCCGCGCCAGCATCGCCACCGGCGGCAACCGTGGTGTCGCCACCGGCGGCAACGGTCGTGTCGCCACCGGCGGCAACGGTCGTGTCGCTGCTGCCGCCATCGCTGTCACTGCCACATGCCGCCAGGAATGCGGTTGCGCCCATTGCTCCAAGCGCTCCGATCAACACCGTACGACGGGTGACACGGCCGTTCTCGAGTGTCCACTCGTTCTGCATCTCGCCCATAGAGGTCTCCTTCATCTCGAATGTTGGGTGTTCACGGAGAAACCAATTTCGAGCGTCCGGCAGACGCGCGCATCAGTCGATGATGCTCACGACTCCCCCGGGATCGAGTGGCGACAGTTCAGGTGTCCCCATTTCTCCCGACGTTCAACAATTCCCCCTTGGCCGACCGAAACCGCCCCCTTCGATGGCAGTGCCGATCAACCTGTTTGGCACGGTAGCGCAGCGGTCTCGCCAAGGCAAGAACTTTGTTGACACGCTCGTCAATTTGGAGGCGACAGGCCGCGGCTCACGTGTTCAGGTAGTGCAGCTTCGCTCCGGGGCGCGGCCACGTCATCTTCACCATTCTGCCAGTCGTCGACAGCGTGATGTAGGCGGTGGTCAGGTCGTCGCCGCCGAAGCAGATGTTGGTGGTCAACAGGTCGCCGGTCTCGACGAAGTCGACCAGATCGCCCGCAGGCGAGATGACCGTCACGCCCCCGTTCACCAGCGTGGCCACGCAGACGTTGCCGTCACCATCGACTGCCAGCGAATCGAGCAACTGGAACCCTGGGAACCCGTACAGGCATTGCGATGAGTCGACGAGCGCAATCTCGGCGATCTTGCCCGGAGCGACGATGTCACGCTGCATGACACGGCCATGCCACGTCTCGGCCCAGTACAGCTTGGTGCCGTCTGGCGACAGACCGATCCCGTTGGGGTCGTGGATCGGGAAGATCACTTCCTCGATGAACGACCCATCGGCCTTCGCGTAGTAGATGCCCGACAGGTACGCCACACGCTTCTCGTCATCGGTCATGCCGTGGTCGGTGAACCAAAATCCGCCATGTGCGTCGAACACCAGATCGTTGGGTGCCCACAACGGGTTGCCATTGCACTCGGTGTATAGATCGGCGACCTCACCTGTTCCCAGATCGACGGTCTGGATTCGACCGCCGATGTAGTTGGCCTGAGTGCACGCGCCAGGAAAGGTCAGACCGCCGCCCATGTCGGTCTCGGTGAATCGGGCTCCGTTGTTGCAGACGAACACCTTGTTGTCGGGCCCAAGTGCGGCACCGTTCGGACCACCTTGAATCTCGGCGATTGTTTCCTTGGTGCCGTCCGGATGAACACGCGTCAGACGCGGTCCGAACATCTCGACCACGATGACCGTGCCGTCGGGCATGGCGATCGGCCCTTCGGGAAACTTGAGCCCAGACGCGACCTCGACCAATTCGGACATGAGAACCTCCTGCGTTGTCATGACTGGCGAGCCAACGGCGGCCGCACAGACCGCGGCCCCCAGACCGCAACGCGCATGGTACCGAAGCCAGCGAACTCCGTCGACAGGATCTTCAAGTTGACGAGCGCGTCATGTTGGGTGGATGATGTTGGCACGACGGCGTCCGTGCCCAAGGCCACGTTCGACCCGGACGCACCGGTGCGCAGGGGGCCCACCGGCAGGCAGCCGCCGATGAGTGTGCCCCACAGGCACACGCATCTGATCACGTACGCACGCACGATCCATCACGGGAGAAACACGATGCACGATTTTCGAGAAATCGGTCACCGCCTGAGCAACTGGGGGCGATGGGGCGACGACGACGAGCGGGGCACGGTCAACTTGATCACCGCCGACAAGATCCTCGCCGCCAGCAAGCTCGTGAAGCGAGGCGCGATCTTCGATCTGGGCATCCCGTTCGATGCGAAGGGTCCGCAGCCCGGTGGCGGCCGGATCAATCCAGTTCGCCTGATGAGTGAGACCGGCCAGCACCAAGAGTTCCCGGGCGCCTTCCACTACGCCGACGACTACGTGTTCATGCCGCTGCAATCGGCATCTCAGTGGGACGGCCTGTCGCACGTGTTCTACGACGAGCACATGTACAACGGGTTCCCGTCCAGCGATGTCGGACCATATGGCGCGAAGCACTGCTCGATCGACAAGATGGCCAAGGGCATCGTCGGTCGAGGTGTGCTGTTGGACATCGCCCGCCTGAAGGGTGTCGACTGGCTCGAGGCCGGCACCGTCATCACGCCTGCCGATCTGGATGCCGCGGCACTGCGCCAGGGCGTGTCCTTCGGCAGCGGCGACATCCTGTTGTTCCGCACCGGCTGGCGAACCAAGTTCGTCCGTGAGCAGAACCCGACGGAGTTCATGGCCGGTGAGCCTGGACTGGGTCTCGACTGTTGCCAATGGATCGCCGATCACGAGGTAGCCGTCGTCGCCTCAGACAACTGGGCCATCGAGGTACTTCCCGGCGAGATCGAGACTGAGTTGCTGCCGGTGCACATGGTGCTGATTCGAGACATGGGTGTGACCCTCGGCGAGATCCTGGACCTCGACGAGCTGGCCGCCGACTGCGAAGCCGACGGCGTCTGGGAGTTCTTCCTGACCGCTCCCCCGATCAAGTTCACCGCCGCGGTCGGTTCGCCGATCAACCCACTTGCGATCAAGTGATCGCCCCATTCGACCAGCCTTGCCACGAGGAGTGTGAAGACCATGGATTTCGATATCCCTGAGGACCTAGCCGAGTACCTGAAGGTGCTGGATGCGTTCATCGAAGCAGAGATCGTTCCGCTGCAGGCGAAGGACGACAACGAACGCTTCTTCGATCACCGCCGCGAAGATGCGCGCACTGATTGGGATCGTGGTGGTCTGCCGAACGAGGAATGGGAGTCGCTGTTGCGCACGGCTCGCGGGTTGGCCGACAAGGCCGGCCACCTGCGGTATCCGCTGCCCGCCGAGTTCGGCGGACAGGACGGCACCAACTTAGGAATGGCCGTCATCCGCGAACACCTGGCCCGCAAGGGTTTGGGATTGTTCAACGACCTGCAGAACGAGCACTCGATCGTCGGCAACAACGTCGGTCTGCTGTTGATGATCAAGTACGGCACACCCGAGCAGAAAGCCGACTGGATCGATGACCTGGCAGAAGGTCGCAAGGGCTTCGCATTCGGCATCACCGAGCCCGAGCACGGGTCAGACGCCACCCACATGGAGACCCACGCAGAGCGTGACGGGGACGAGTGGGTGATCAACGGTGAGAAGACGTGGAACACCGGCATCCACAAGGCCCAGTACGACATGATCATGGCCCGGACGTCTGGCAACGCCGGCGACGGCGACGGGATCACGGCGTTCCTGGTGCCAACCTCGTCGCCCGGGTTCGAGGTGGTCGAGTTCTTGTGGACGTTCAACATGCCCACCGACCACGCGCACATTCGCCTGACCGACGTGCGGGTGCCACACAGTTCGATCTTCGGTGGCGAGGGCAAGGGTCTGCAGGTCGTGCAACACTTCTTCAACGAAAACCGCATTCGCCAGGCTGCGTCCAGCCTGGGCGCCGCCGAGTTCTGCATCGACCGGTCGGTCGAATACGCCAAGTCGCGAAAGCCGTTCGGCAAGGCATTGGCAACGAACCAGGCCATCCAGTTCCCGCTGGTCGAGTTGCAGACCCAGTGCGAGATGCTGCGCGCTCTGGTGCAGAAGACCGCGTGGCAGATGGACAAGTACGGTGCCTTCTCGGTGTCGGACAAGGTGTCGATGTGCAACTACTGGGCGAACCGTCTGTGCTGCGAGGCCGCCGACCGAGCCATGCAGGTCCACGGTGGGCTGGGCTACAGCCGGCACAAGCCGTTCGAGCACATCTACCGGCACCATCGTCGCTATCGCATCACCGAGGGCGCCGAGGAGATCCAGATGCGCCGCGTTGCCGGATACATGTTCGGCTTCATGAGCCAGCAGGCGCCGAAGGGCGTCGCCAGCGTCAACGGCTGAACACCCGATGTCATGTGCTGACCGGGCCCAGCCCGGTCGACGCAATGATCGATGTCGCGGCCTGACCGGGCTCAGCCCGGTGGCGGCGTGACATCACCCGATGTTCGGACACGGCGGTCGGGTGGTCGGTGCGGCAAGCTGAACAGCGTGCTGACCGACGACCTGACCCAACTGGCCAACCGCGTTGCCGAATTGCTGCGATCGCAGAATCAGACCGTCGCCGTGGCCGAGGGCTCGGCCGGCGGTCTGATCTCTGCCGCACTGCTGTCGATCCCCGGTGCGTCGGCGTACTACGTCGGCGGCGCAGTCGTGTACACGATGGCCGCGAACCGAGCGTTCATGGCGGGGCCGATCGAGATACCGACAGGCATGCGCGGCGCCAGCGAGCCCTTCGCCACGTACCTGGCCCAATCGGTCGCAGCGAAGCTGGACGCCACCTGGGGTCTGGGCGAGGCCGGGGCGGCTGGTCCGCCCAACCGATATGGCGACCCTGCGGGCCACGCCTGGGTCGCAGTGTCAGGACCGGCCAACAGCACCCGGCACGTCCTGACCGGTTCCGACGACCGCGGCCACAACATGCTGGCCTTTGCCGTCGCGGCACTGACGCTGCTGGCCGACACCGTCACGACCAGCCACGCAGGCTGAGGTCACCCAGCTGCCCTTCATCAGCACCACTGGCCACGCAGGCTGAGGTCACCCAGCTGCACCTTTATCAGCGCCACTGGCCACGCGGGCTGAGGCTGGCGCGGGTCACTCGCCGATCGGTGCTCCGGTGGGATCGACCACGTACCACTTGTCGTTCAGGCCTTGGCCGTTCGTGTCGCCGGCGGCCTTGTCCTGGGCGAAGTGATAGAGCGGCCAGCCGTTGTAGGTCACCTGTTCGGTGCCGTCGTCGGCGCGGGTGATGGTGCCCAGTAGCGCAGCGTCAACACCTGCGCCGGCGGTGGCCGGGCCGGCCAATGCGGGCCACGCAGCGATGCAATCGCCCTCGCACACACTGGGACCCTGGTTGTCGGGCTCGAACATGTACAGCGTCATGCCCGCCGCGTCGACCAGCACGGTGCCCAGACCGGTCTCCGACGTCATC
>JANNFQ010000575.1:0-6048 GCA_031380045.1 Acidimicrobiaceae bacterium | reverse complement strand
GCAGGCTGCTACATCATCACCGGCGACGCAGACCAGTGGCATGCACGCCTCGTGGCAGCAGGTCTCCCCGTCACGCCCATAGCCGACATGCCATGGGGGATGCGCGAGTTCGCTCTGACGGACCCCAGCGGAAACCGCCTTCGCATCGGGAACAACATCTGACCAAACCGCTGGAACAGGCCGCGATCGATCAGCCGCCCAATCCGAACACCGGCGGGTTCGTCCCCGCCAGCACTGCCTCGTGCCTTGGCCCAAGCGACGCGACCATCTGGCGGTCGGTGAAGATCCAGAACGTGTCCGACAGAACCGCATCGTGAACGAGATCGGCGACGTCGGCCGGCTCCATGCCCGATCGCAGTTGGTCGACCACGAACGCTCGCATCATCTCCTCGACGGGCGTCGGTTCGACGTCGCGGCGCGGGGCGGCCCACTCGGGACGGTTGCGGTCTGATTCGGCGATCGCTGTATTGACCCAGCCGGGGCACAGGCACGACACGCCGACGCCCGACGCCCGCAGCCGCTCGTCGTGGTACAGCCCCTCGGTGATGCCGACGACCGCCCACTTGCTGGCCGAGTAGGCCGAGTGCCCGGGGAAGTGCCCGGCCATGGATGCCGTGTTCACGACGTGGCCGTCTCCGTGCTCGACCAGATGCGGCAGAAACGCTCGATGTCCGTGGATGACGCCCCACAGGTTCACCTCCAGCACCCACCGCCACTCGTTCTCCGTCACCCACTGGCCCCCCGACGGCGACCGACTCGCGACCCCAGCGTTGTTGCACAGCACGTGCACGCGACCGAATGCATCGATGGCTGCGTCGCGCAGACGGTCTACCGCCGCGCCGTCGGTCACGTCTGTCACGACACCGATTGCGTCTGCGCCGGTCGCCGTGATCGCTGCGACGGCGTCATCGAGTTTGGGCGCTTCCACGTCGGCCAGCACCACGTTCATCCCAGCTCGTGCGAACCGTTCCGCGAACGCTCGCCCCATGCCAGAGCCCGCTCCGGTGACCACCGCTGTCTTGCCGTCCAACGTTTTCACGCTCGGATGGTAACCAAGCAGCGCGCTGCGTTTCGCTGTCCGGGTACCGGGGTCGGCCGCTGGGGAGTCCGGGTTTGTCAGAAGTCGTCGGTGGCGGGGAGGCCGACGTAGTTCTCGGCGAACACCGTTTCGGCCGCCAGCGAACGCTGCAGGTAGTCCAGACGCGAGAGCTGGAGTCGTTGGATGTACGGCCCCTCGCCCAGGTCGTGCAGCAGGTTCGTCATGTAGTTCGAGAAGTCCTGAGCGCGCCACACCCGGCGAAGGGCAGTGTCGGAATAGCGGTCCAGTCCGCCCGATTCGCCGTGGTCGTACCAGGCGCCCATTGCCGCCGCGAGCAATCGCACGTCGTTGACCGCCAGGTTCAATCCCTTCGCGCCCGTGGGCGGGACGATGTGGGCCGCGTCGCCGGCGAGAAACAGGTTGCCGTGACGCATCGGGTCGCAGACGAAGCTGCGCATCGGTGTGATGCCCTTCTCGATGATCGGGCCCTCGTTCACCGAGCCGAGGCGGATCGCCAGTTCGCTCCAGATCCGCTCGTCGGGCCAGTCGTCCATCGATTGTCCCGTTGGAACCTGCAGATACAGGCGGCTGATCCGACTCGAGCGCATCGACTGCAACGCGAAGCCGCGTTCGTGCCACGAGTAGACGAGCTCTTTTGTTGCCGGCGTCGCCTCGGCGAGTATTCCCAGCCAATCGAACGGGTACTGCAGGTCGTACTCGGTGGTCGCTCCTGGTAGCAACGATGCCCGGCTGATTCCGTGGAAGCCGTCGCAGCCGGCGATGAAGTCGCACTCGACTCGGTCGGTCAAACCGTCGGCGCTGAACGAGATGTGGGGTTGCTCGGAATGGAAGTCGTGCAGCGCCACGTCGGACACCTCGAAGCGAACGTCGATCCCTCGGGCGATGGCCGCAGCGATCAGATCCTTCACGACCTCTTGTTGGCCGTAGATGGTCAGGTGTCGATCGGTCAGTTGCTCGATGTCGATGTGCTTCTGGTGTCCGGGGTAGCGCAAGAACACCCCCGAGTGCCGCAGACCTTCACGATCCAGTCGTTCGGCAACCTCCAGGCTGCGAAACAGCTCGACGGTGTTCTGTTCCAGCAGCCCGGCCCGGACCCGCTTCTGGACGTACTCCTGGCTGCGTGCTTCCAACACCATCGAGTCGATGCCACGCTGGTGCAGCAACAGTGCCAGCGTCAGACCGGCCGGCCCGGCGCCAATGATCCCGACTCGTGTGCGCATGTGCCGCCGAACCTACAGCTGGCGCCCGTCCGCTGCGGGCACGCCAGCCCGCACGCACCCGAGCCCACATCGCGTGTGAACACTTCGCGAACGACGCCCGAGACAGAAGTGTGCAAACGCTGCGGGCGCGTCATCCCCAGAGTGTGGCGATGGGCGCGGCGATCAGCCGGTCGCCGAGCACGACGTGTTGGTGTCCGGTGTGCAGGACCACACCGAGTGTGAAGCGGTCACCGAGACGGTCGCGTAGATAGGCGAGGTGTCGCGCGTCGCCGGGCCGCGGAGTGGCGGTTGCCTTGACCTCGATGCCGGCGACTTGTCGGCCCCGCTCGATCACTACGTCAACTTCGCGTTGGTCGCGGTCGCGGTAGTGGGCGAGCGAGATCGGCCGGTCGGTCCAGGTTGCCTGCTTGGCCAGTTCGTTGACCACGAATGATTCGAGCAGTGGCCCGAACCACGGGCTGTCGGATCGTGCCAGGTCGTCCACGTTCTGATCGACAAGGTGTGCCGCGAGCGCAGTGTCGACGAGGTGTGCGACGCGACGACGTTTGGCCCGGTTCGTCCGGCTGGTCGTCCAGCCGCGCAGCAGGCGAACGAGGTACAGGGTTTCGAGGACGTCGAGATACGACTCGACCAAGCCTCCGCTCGCTTGCAGTTCTCGGCTGAGATCGGTGACGACGATCTCGCCGGCCGATCGCGCCGCAACCTGGTCGAGCAGTTGTCGGACAAGTTCGGGTCGCCGGATCTCGGCGGCTTGCTCGACGTTGGCCAGTGCCGTCACGGTCCGCAGGTACGACTCACACCACGTTGCCCGGAAACGTCGTGTCGTGGGGCCGAGCACCATTTCGGGGAAGCCGCCTTGCGCGATCAACTCTGCATAGTCGGATCTGCCAAGTGGCGTGTGCGGCGCGGCGGTGAACGGGGCAGCAAACAGGCGGTCGAGAAAGGTCTCGCGGACCCCGAGCCGCTCGCCCATCGACAACGGCAGCAGTTCGGTCAGCCCGACTCGTCCTGTCAACGTTTCAGAGAGCGTTCGAGTGGACAGAAACCGGGTCGACCCCGCGAGCAGGTACTGCCCGCGATCGTCAGATCGGTCGAGTTCGGCCTTGAGCGCGAGCAGCAATCCGTTCCCGCCGCGCTGGAACTCATCGATGGCAATGTGCTGGGGCTGGCCGTTCAGGAACCCGACCGGATCGATGAGTGCGGCTTGCCAAGCGCCGGGATCGTCGAGCGTGATCACCGGCCCTCGGCCCAGTTGCACCTGCCGGACCAGTGTGCTTTTACCCGATTGGCGGGGGCCATTGATGACGACCGCTCGAAACCCTGCCAGCAGTTCCTCAGTAGGGACCGTCAAGTGGCGAGCGAGCTCCATCGCCGCTCACTCTACCCCCCAATGAGAATTTGCCGGACCACCAATCAAAATTTGCCGACTCGAAGCTGGGGATTCGCCGAGATGACAGTCGCTCCTGTGACGAGCGACGGCGGCTGTCACAGCAGCGCGTTGAGGTTGAAAAAGTTTTACGCTGTAGTGCTCTGATAGGTCATGAGCTTCGACATCGGGCCAATGCGTGAGGCATTGACTACGTTCGAACATTCGCCCTGAGTGCTGAGGCGAAGCTTCGCAGCGCATTGGTCGCTCGCTATTGGCGTGGAGGTTGGCGTCGGGCGACCGCCGATGCTCTGGCGTACGCATGGGAACACAGGAACGGGCACGTCGTAGCTGCCGGTCGAACGTGGGTGTCTGACGGCCGCAACGGCCGTGTGGCGCCCATTGTGAATGCCGGGCTCGGACGAACGAACGCCAATGTGGGCACGTGCCGCCTGTTGTGGGCGCACGGCGCCCACTGGGCCCCGCCGGATCTACGAGTCGGGCTGCGACGCCGGTCTCACCTATCGTCACCGCAAGGAACACGACCCGCCGGCTGGGGCCGACGGTCGGGACGAAGGGGGTTCCTGATGGCCACGGAGCAGCAGCACGACCTTGCCTCGGTGAAAGAGCTGTGCGCGAGGTACCGCAACTGGGGCAAGTGGGGGCCCGACGACGAGCTGGGCACGGTGAACAACATCACGCCCGACAAGGTCCGCGAAGCGGCGTCGCTGGTGCGCAAGGGCACGGTGTTCTCGCTGGCCCTGCCGCTGGATGCCTCCGGCCCGATGACAGGCGCGTACGGGCGGGTCAACCCTGTCCACGTGATGCTGCAGGACGGCGGCGACATCGCGTCGGGCGCGCAAGACCACTTCCCAGAGCTGCGCTACACCGACGATGCGGTCTACCTGGTGCTGCAGTGCGCGACTCAATGGGACGCATTGGCGCACATCTACCACGAGGGCCAGATGTACAACGGGTACGGCACTGCTGCGGTGAACAGTGGTGGCGCCAACAAGAACTCGATCACCAATGTGAAAGACAAGATGGTGTCGCGCGGCGTCTTGCTGGACATCGCCCGCTACAAGGGCAAGCCGTGGCTCGACGTCAGCGAGCCGATCCACAACGACGACCTCGTCGGCTGCGCGGCCAAGCAGGGCGTCGAGGTCGGCTCGGGCGACATCGTGCTGGTGCGCACCGGCCGCATCGGTGCCGTGCGCGAGCGGGGCGAGTGGGGTGACGAGTACGCCGGCGGCCCGGCACCAGGCCTGGCGATCAGCGCGTCGGAGTTCTTCTGCACCCGCGGCATCGCTGCCGTCGCAACCGACACGTGGGGCATCGAGGTGATCCCGAACGAGACGCCTGACGTGTTCCAGCCGTTGCACATCATCATGTTGGTGAACGCCGGGATCCACATCGGCGAGATGTTCGACATGGAGGCCCTGGCCGACGACTGCGCCGCCGACGGTGTCTACGAGTTCATGTTCGTAGCCCCGCCGCTGACCGTCACCGGGTCTGTTGGGTCGGCGATCAATCCGCAGGCGATCAAGTGAAGCGTCCCGACTCTTGTGGCCGGTGGTCATCGTCAGTCCGGCGCGTTCGCTCGCCGCTCCTGGATCAGACGAAGCCGGCACCCGATAGGGCGGCGTGTCTGTGTCAGCTGGGTCGCGGCATCGTGAGCGGCGCGAACGAGTAGCCGGTTCGCAACTCTTCCGACGAGTCCAACACGAGGTGACGGGTCATGTGCCGGGCGCGGTCGGACAGCGTTCGCCAGTCGTCGTAGGAGATGCCGGGGATCGTCGGTTCGCGGAACCAGGGTGCATAGATCTCGATGTTGGGTATCGCCCGCACGTGGTCCGACAGGTTGGGCGTTCCGCCATGCCACGCGCGCACGTCACGGATTTGAACAGCGCCGGCCGCCACCGGGCACACCGTGCTCAGCCGCATCCACTCCGGTTCTTCTTCGACCGTCGGCGGCCGCTCGCGGCTGTGTTGTGTGCCGAGGATCTGGCGGGTGGGTCCGTTCAGTTCGGTCTGGTCGAAGGGCAGGAAGTTGACGCAGACATACGGGGTCGGCAAGTCGCGCGTCGTGAGGTGTCCGCGCCGGTCTTGGAACGAGCTGAACGGTGTTCGCTCCGAGCTGACGAAGTCGCGCATGTCGGAGTGCAGGGGTTGGTACTCGACGGCGCCGGGCAGGCAGAAATCGCCGCTCGCCGAACGCACCAAGTAGTCCGACGACCCGAAGATCGCATCGAGGATCGGGACGACCGAGGGGATGTCCAGCAGCATGCGCCATTCGGGTCGATGGAGCATGCTGCGCGTGATCGACGTGCCGCCGAACGAGTAGCGATGGGAGCCGCGATTGCCGATGCGACCAGGGTCCAGCGCCAGCATTTCGCGGATCG
>JANNFQ010000558.1:0-18369 GCA_031380045.1 Acidimicrobiaceae bacterium | reverse complement strand
TCGTCGTCGTCGTCGCTGGCCAGGATGGGTGCGACCGAGGCGACGGTCTGGCCGTCGTCGAGGCTCATCAGGCGCACGCCGGTGGCGTCGCGGCCCTGCGAGCTGATGTCGCGCACACCCATTCTGATCGTGACGCCACCGCTGGAAACGGCAACGATCTCGTCGTCGAGGCCCACCATGAAGGCGGCGACGACTTTGCCCTTCTTGCCGGTCAGCTTGATGCCGATGACACCGATGCCGCCACGGCCCTGCGAGTTGAACCGGTCGAGTTGTGTGCGCTTGCCGTACCCAGACTCGGTGATCATGAGGATCGCCGTGTCGTCACGGGCCACATCGACGCTGACCACCTCGTCGCCCGAGCGCAGCTTCATGCCGCGCACACCGCCGGCCGAACGACCCATGGCACGCACTTCATCCTCACTGAAGCGGATGGTCATACCGCTGCGGGCCACCATGAAGATGTCGTCGGTGCCGCTGGTCTCGATGACCTTCACCAGCTCATCGTGGTCGCGCAAGTTGATGGCGATGAGGCCATCGCGCCGCGACGAGTCGTACTCGTTGAAGGCCGTCTTCTTGACCACGCCGTTGCGCGTGGCGAAGAACAGGTTGCGCTCGCCGGCAAAGTCGCGGGTATCGATGATGGCCTGGATGCTCTCGCCGGCCTGCAATGGCAGCAGGTTGACGATGGGCATGCCCTTGGCCGTGCGCTCGCGCTCGGGGATGTCCATCGCCCGCAGGCGATAGACCTTGCCGCGGTTGCTGAAGAACAACAGGAATGCGTGCGCCGTGGTGAAGATGACGTGGTGGACGATGTCGTCGGCCTTCAACTTGGCGCCGGCGACACCACGACCGCCACGGCCCTGGGTCTTGAAGCTGCCGGCCGGGATGGCCTTGACGTACTGCGCCTCGGTCATCACGATGACCAGCTCTTTGTCTTCGACCAGGTCTTCGATGCTCATCTCGCCCGTGTCCAGCGCAACAATGCACTTGCGTGGCGTGGCGAACTCTTCGCGAATAGCCGACATCTCGCTCTTGATCACGCCGCGCAGCTTCTCGGGGCTGTCGAGGATGCTTTGCAACTCGGTGATGCGCGCCCGCACATCGTCCATCTCTTGCTCGAGGTCGATGCGGCTGAGCCGGGTCAGCTGGGCCAGCCGCATCTCGAGGATGTCGGTGGCCTGCAGCTCGCTGAACTCGTACGGCGCGGCGATGAGCGCTGCCTTGGCGGCCGGAGCGTCGTCGCTGGCGCGGATGAGGGCGATGATCTGATCGATCATGTTGAGGGCCTTCAGGCGGCCCTCCAACAAGTGCGCCCGCTTCTGTGCCTTGTCTAACCGGAACTCGGTACGACGGGTGATGACATCGACCTGGTGGCGGATGTACCCCTCGAGTGCCGTCCGCAGGTTCAAGGTGCGCGGCACGTTGTCGACCAGGGCCACCATGTTGACGCCGAAGCTGGTCTGCAGCTGCGTCAGCTTGAACAGGTTGTTCAGCACCACATTGGGGTTGCCATCGCGCTTCAGCGTGATGACCAGGTTGGTCTTTCCACCGGCAGAACCGTCGTTGACATCGCTGATGCCGTCGAGCTCGCCACCGTCGACCAGCTCCTGGATGCGACCGGCGATGGCCGAGCAACTGGTCTGGTACGGCAACTCGGTGACCACGATCTCGTACCCGCCGCGCTTGGTCTCTTGGATGGCGGCAGTGGCCCGCATCTTGATGCTGCCGCGACCGGTGCGATAGGCATCCATGATGCCGGCGCGGCCCAGGATGCTGCCACCCGTGGGGAAGTCGGGGCCCTTCACGAACTGCATGAGATCGTCGGGGGTGGCATCGGGGTGGTCGATGAGGTGGAGGGTGGCGTCGATGACCTCGCCCAGGTTGTGCGGCGGGATGTTGGTGGCCATGCCCACGGCGATGCCCTGACTGCCGTTGACCAGCAGGTTGGGGAACCGCGACGGCAGCACCGATGGCTGCTCGCGGCTGCCGTCGTAGGTGGGGATCATGTCGACGGTGTTCTCGTCGATGTCGGCCAACAACTGCATGGCCAGGGGGTGCAGGCGACATTCGGTGTAGCGACTGGCGGCCGGACCGAAATCTGGGCTGCCGTAGTTGCCGTGGAAATCGATCAGCGGGTGGCGCAGCGAGAACGGCTGGGCCATGCGCACCAGCGCGTCGTAGATGGCGCTGTCACCGTGCGGGTGGTACTTGGCCATGGTGTCGCCGGTGACGCGGGCCGACTTCACGAACGGGCGGTCGGGGCGGAAACCCTGCTCGTCCATGTCCCAGATGATGCGCCGGTGGACCGGTTTCAGCCCGTCGCGCACGTCGGGCAGGGCCCGCGACATGATGACCGACATGGCGTAGTCGAGGAAGCTGCGCTCCATCTCGTCTTGCAGGGCGATGGGCTGGACAGACAGCGACGGGTCGTCACCGTGGGAGTCGTCGGGGACACCGCTGTTGGCGTCGTCGTCGTCAGGGGGATTGGGTGTATCACTCATCAGAAGTCGAGGTTCCTCACGTCACGGGCATTGGTCACGATGAAGTTCTTGCGCAGATCGACGTTCTCGCCCATCAACACGCTCATCATCTCGTCGGCGATGGCCGCCTCTTCCACTTCCACCTGCAACAGGGTGCGCGTGGACGCGTCCATGGTGGTGGGTTTCAACTCTTCCCAGTCCATCTCGCCGAGGCCTTTCAGGCGTTGGAACTCTTTCTTGTGGTTGGGGTGCGCTTCCAGCCACGCTGCTTTGGCGGTTTCGTCCTTGAGGTAGATCTTCTCTTTGCCGACCACGGTGCTGAACAACGGCGGCTGGGCGATGTACACGTACCCCGCCTCGACAAGCGGTCGCATCTGCCGGTAGAAGAACGTCAGCAGCAGCGTGCGGATGTGGCTGCCGTCGACATCGGCGTCGGCCAGCAGGATGACCTTGTGGTAGCGGGCCTTGGCTGCCTCGAACTCGTCGCCGACACCGCCGCCGATGGCCGTGATCAGGTTCTGGACCTCGTTGTTCTTCAACATCTTGTCCAGGCGGGCACGCTCGACGTTCAAGATCTTGCCGCGGATGGGCAGCAGCGCCTGCGTGCGCGGATCGCGGGCGTTCAGCGCCGAGCCGCCCGCCGAGTCGCCTTCCACGATGAACAGTTCGCTCTCGTCGGGGTTGCCGCTGGAGCAATCCTTCAACTTGTCGGGCATGCCGGCGCCGCTGAGGGCGGTCTTGCGGCGAATCGCGTTGCGGGCGTTCTTGGCGGCGACGCGTGCCTGCGACGCAGCCTGAGCCTTCTTGACGATGCGATTGGCCTCGACCGGGTTCTCTTCCATCCACTCGGCCAGGCGTTCGTTGGTGGCCTTCTGTACGAACGAGCGCATCGGCACGTTGCCCAGCTTGGCCTTGGTCTGGCCCTCGAACTGCGGTTCGCGCAGCTTGACCGACAAGATCGCGGTGATGCCCTCGCGGATGTCTTCGCCCAGGAAGTTCTCTTCCTTCTCTTTCAGCAGGCCCTTGGTGCGGGCATATTTGTTGACCGTGTTGGTGAGCGACGTCTTGAAGCCCTCTACGTGCATGCCACCCTCGATGGTGGAGATGCCGTTGGCATACCCGTGGATGCCCTCGTGGTACCCGGTGTTCCACTGGATGGCGATGTCCAGGGTCTGGCCGCCCTCGTCGTCTTCGTCCTCGTAGTGCGCCACCTTGCTGAACAGTGCCTCTTTCGACGCGTTCAGGTGTTTGACGAAGTCGACGATGCCACCCTTGTACTGGTAGGTCACGTTCTGGACTTCCTTGTCGGGCCGCTCGTCCTTGAAGACGATCTCGAGGCCCCGGTTCAAGAATGCGTAGGTCTGCAGACGCTCCAGCACGGTGCGGGCGACGAACTCGGTGCCCTCGGCCACGAACACGCTGGGGTCCGGCCAGAACGAGATGGTGGTGCCGCGTTCGCGGCCACGCGCCGGACTTGCCCCGACATCGGCCATCTTGCCTTGCGGCTTGCCTCCCTTGGCGTACTCCTGGTGGTATCGGCGACCATCGCGGTCGACCTCGATGATCAGCCGCTCGCTGAGGGCGTTGACCACGCTGACCCCCACACCGTGCAGTCCGCCCGACACCTTGTAGCCCGCGCCGCCGAACTTGCCGCCGGCGTGCAGCACGGTCAGCACGACTTCGGCCGCGCTCTTGCCCTTGTGGGGCCCGGACGGGTACGGATCGACGGGAATGCCGCGGCCGTTGTCGTCGACACGGACGCCGCCGTCCTCCATGAGGGTCACCCCGATGCGGGTGCAATAGCCCGCCATGGCCTCGTCGACGGCGTTGTCGACCACCTCCCAGATGAGGTGGTGCAGACCGGCCAGACCGGTGGATCCGATGTACATCCCTGGGCGCTTGCGGACGGGATCGAGCCCCTCCAGCACTTGGATGTCCTTGGCGCCGTAATCGGCAGTTCCTCTGTTGGTGTCGGCGGACACTCGTACCTCGATCGCTCGCAGGAAAAACAGGCCAAGACCTGGTGGTTTATTGGCGACACACGCTGCTCGCTGGGGGCAAAAGCAGGGGGTCGCGACGTTGCCCCCAGTCTACCGTGGGGGTGTCACGCAGAGGTGGAGGCACAGGCATGAACAGGACACGAGAATTCCGTCAGATCGACGTCTTCACCGACGTCGGATATCTGGGGAATCCCCTGGCAGTTGTGGTCGACGGCACCGACCTGTCCACCGAGCAGATGCAGCAGTTCGCCAACTGGACCAACCTGTCCGAGACCACGTTCCTGCTGCCGCCCACCGACCCCGCCGCCGACTATCAGGTGCGCATCTTCACCCCGGTGCTCGAGCTGCCCTTCGCCGGCCACCCGACCATCGGCAGCTGCCGGGCGTGGCTGGACACCGGAGGCGCTCCTGCCCGACCCGACGTGATCGTGCAGCAGTGCGCAGCCGGTCTGATCTCGCTACGACGCGACGGCCAGCGACTGGCGTTCGCGGCCCCGCCACTGCGCCGATCGGGCCCGGTCGACCAGCAGACGTTGGCGCAACTGATCCAGGCGCTGGGCATCCGCCCCAGCGACGTCGTCGACAGTGCCTGGATCGACAACGGCCCGGGGTGGGTCGGGGTGCTGCTGGCCAGCGCCGAGCGGGTGTTGGCGGTGAAACCGGCATTCGCGGCGATGGACATCGGTGTGGTCGGCCCGTATCCGCCTGGCGCTCCGCACGCCCTCGAGCTCCGTGCGTTCTTCCCGAAAGATGGCGTGCTGCTGGAAGATCCAGTCACCGGCAGCCTGAACGCCTCGGTGGCGCAATGGCTGCTCGGTTCGGGCAGGGTGCAAACGCCCTACATCGCCAGCCAGGGCACCGCCATCGGTCGCGCCGGTCGCGTGCACGTCGCCGTCGCCGACGACGAGATCTGGATCGGTGGCGACACCGTCACCTGCATCTCAGGGACTGTGCTGCTGTAGGTCACCCATCTCGACCCTCATCAGCCGTGAAGTGACCGCGACGGGTGATCGGGTCCGAGTCGCTGATGAAGGCGGAGCTGGGTGATCTCAAGAGACACGGCTGCGAGACGCGCTCATGAACACGTACGAGTCGCCCGACCCGCTGATGAGGGTGCAGCTGGGTGAACTAGCGGGTACGGCGCACTCGCACTTCGAAGCTGTCGATGCGGGCGCCGGTGGATTCCAGCAGACGCTCACGAAGGTTGGCCTCGAGGAACTTCAGTTGGGTGGCCCAGGCGGGATCGTCGACCTCGACGACCAGCTTTCCGCCATCGAGCTTGACCGGCTGCACGTGTTTGGCGACCGCCTCGCCGACCGTCTCGTTCCAGCGCCCGAACACACCGCCCATCGCGGTCATGCCGGCCGCAGCGGTGGCGGCGGGACCGCGCAGTGACCTGACCACGCCACTCAGGCTTTCGCTCAGGGGTACTGGATCGCGGCTCACGGTGTCTCGTCGGCCACCGTACCGGCAACGATCCGCACCGTGGCATCGGGTGTGGCCGCCTGGGGCAGCGCCGAGGCCGTGGTCAGCACCACCTGTCCGGCCGGCAGGTGGTGCAACAGCGCTGCCGCCCGGTGGGCGTCCAGTTCGCTGAGCACGTCGTCCAGCACCAGCAACGGTGCCGTGCCCACACGATCGGCAACCAGGCGATGAGCCGCCAACCGCAGTGCCAGCGCCAATGTGCGCTGCTCGCCCTGTGAGGCATGCGTGCGCGCCGGCATGCCGTTGATCATCAACTCGACGTCGTCACGATGAGGGCCGACGGTGGACACTCCCCGCCGAACGTCGTCGGTTCGGGCGTCGATCAGGGCGGTGGCCAACCCGCGCTGACGCCACGCAGGCTCGTAGCGGAGCTCGATGGGCGTGGCTTGGCCGGCCAGCTGCTCGTAGGCCTCGACCACCATCGGATCGAGACGAGCCATCAGCACCGAGCGAGCATGGCCGAACTGATCGCCCAGCTGGGCCAACTTCGCGTCCCACACATCCAACGTGATGCCCGCGGCCGGGTCGAGGCGACCGCCGGCTTGTTTCAGCAGGGTGTTTCGTTGCTTGAGAACCCGGTCGAGCTCGAGCCGCAGGGCGTCGTACTTCAGCGCCAGCGCCACCAGGGTGTCGTCCATGAACCGCCGCCGCTGGCCGGGACCTTCCTTCACCAAAGCCAGGTCGTCGGGCGAGAACACACTCACCCGCACCACGCCCAGCAGTTCGCGCGAGCGACCGAGTTTTTGCCGGTTGACCAGCACTCGGTTGCGGCCCAGACGGTTGATCTCGGCCTCGACCAGCACCTCGCGATCGTCGTCGTGCACCACGGTTGCCCGAATGATCGCCGTGTCGGCACCCAACCTGATCAAGGCCTCGTCGGGAGCACCACGGAAGCTGCCCAACGTGGACAGATACGCCAGCGCTTCGGCGAAGTTGGTCTTGCCTTGGCCATTTTGCCCCACGACAGCTGTGGTGCCAGGCCGCAGATCGAACGAAGCCGAGATGTAGTTGCGAAAGTCGACCAGTTCCAGCCGGGTGACGATCACGGCAGCACGATCTGCGAGACGCCTGCCATCGAGAACACGTGGTGTGCCGTCAGGGCACCCGCACGGGCATGAGCAGGTACAGGTAATCGTCGCTGCCCACCCCGCGCACGACGGCAGGTTTCAGCGCGTCGATGGTGGACAGGGTGATCTGATCGGAACCCACCGCCTCGACACCGGCAGCCAGATAATCCGGGTTGAACGCCACGGTCAGATCGGTGCCCTGTGCGGTGGCATCGAGCTCTTCGGTGGCGTTGCCGACGTCCTGGGTGATGGCCGTGAGCTTCAGGCCATCGCTGGCGATCTGCAGGCGAACGGGTGTGGCGTCGCGAGCCAGGATCTTGACGCGGCGGATGGCCTCGAGCAGCGGTTCGCGATCGACGGTGAGGATGTTGGGATGGCTGGCCGGGATGAGCTGGCGATAGTTGGGGAACTCGCCCTCGATGAGGCGGGTCGTCAGCCGCGTGGAACCGATCTCGAACGTTGCGTCGCGTTCGCCCAGTCGCAACACCAGGTCGCCACCCAGGCCCAGCACTCGTTGCAGCTCGTTGAGCGCACGCCCTGGTACCAGCACCTTTTGATCGGCGCCCAGCACGCTGACCCCTGGCAGGTCGCGCACCGCCAGGCGATACGAATCGGTGGCGACCAACCGCAGGCCGTCGTTCTCGGCGGTCAGCAGCACGCCGGTCAGGATGGGCCGGGCCTCGTCGGTGCTGGCCGCACGAACGACTTGCCGCAGCGCTTCGCCGAACGCCGCTGCGTCGAGGGTGACGGCGCTGGACGCCGGGGTGGTGAGCCGCGGATAGTCGTCGAGCGACAGTGGTCTGACACTGAACTGCGATCGACCACCGCTGATCTTGACCTCGTCGTCATCGACGATCACTTCCACCTTGCCGGCCGGCAACGAGCGCACGATGTCGCTGGACAAGCGTGCCGGCAGCACGACACCACCATCGACTTCGCCACCGACCGCCACCTCGAGCTGGATCGTGAGATCGAGATCGGTGCCGGTGATCGTGAGGCGATCGCCGATGAGCTCGAGACGGAGACCCGACAGCACCGGCAACGTGCCAGTGCGGCCGGTTGCAGCGCGACCGGCGGTGACCAACGCTTCGGCCAAGGTCTCTCGTTCGCAACGGAACTTCACAGGGCAACCTTTCTCACCACGCTGATGTGCAAAGAACTAATAGAAGTAATAAGGGCTGTGGATTGTGCACAACCCCGTGTTGGCCCAGCGTAGGGCGGCGATGGCCGTGCACACCATGATCCACGATGGTCCACAGGCAAGAAATGACATGACGGTGATTCGGTGGACGACGAGGGTGTCATCCCCTGATGCGACGATGACGTCCCCATGATGTCCCCAGGGTGTGACGCGGTTGAAATGCACGTATCGCGCGCAGGTCTGCGATGAACGTCTCGCTGCGTGGTCATCGGTCAGCTGGTCTTCAGGCGCTGCACGAGGTCGGTGACCTGTTCGTAGATCTGCTTGCGCTCTTTCATGAGCCGCGAGATCTTGTCGACGGCATGGATGACGGTGGTGTGGTCGCGGCCGCCGAACAACCGGGCGATGGATGGGTAGCTGAGGTCGGTCAGTTCGCGGAAGACGAACATGGCCATCTGCCTGGCGGTGACCAGCGGACGCTGGCGGCTCTTGCCCCGCAGTGCCTCGACGCTGAAGCCCAGGATGACGGCCATCTCGGCCAACATCTCGTCGTCGCTGCGGGTCTTGACCTGGCTGCCGGTCAGCAGATCACCCAGCAACTGCTCGGCCAGATGCGTACTGATGGGCACGTGGTTCAGGCTGGCGTACGCCGTGACGCGAATCAGCGCCCCCTCGAGCTCACGGATGTTGCTGGTGATCCGCGAGGCAATGAACTCCAGTGTTTCGGACGGCACCGGGCTGTGATCGCGCTCGGCCTTGTTGCGCAGAATGGCCAGACGGGTTTCGAGGTCGGGCGGCTGGATGTCGGTGATGAGGCCCCACTTGAAGCGGCCGCGCAGCCGTTCTTCCAGCGTGGGAATGGCATCGGGCATGCGGTCGCTGGAGATGACGATCTGCTTGTTGGCGCCGTGCAGCGAGTTGAAGGTGTGGAAGAACTCTTCCTGCAGGCCTTCCTTGCCTTCCATGAACTGGATGTCGTCGATGAGCAGCACATCCACGTCGCGGAAACGCCGTTTGAAGTTGGCGATGGTGTTGGTGCGGATGCCGTCGACGTACTCGTTCAGGAACGTCTCGGTACTGACGTACCGCACCACGTCGTGCTGGTAGTGGTGGTGCACGTAGTGACCGATGGCGTGCAGCAGGTGGGTCTTGCCCAGACCGGCCGCGCCGTAGATGAACAGGGGATTGTAGCTGCGCCCGGGCGTCTCGGCGACGCGTAGGGCGGCGGCCAGCGCGAACTGGTTGCTGGCGCCTTTCACGAATGCCTCGAACGTGTACCGCGGGTTCATGCCACTGGTATCGCTGGAGAACGTGGATGAACGCGACCTGCTGTCGTCGTGATCGCGGCCGGCCGAGTTCGACGACGACGAGCCGGTGTTGCCGTTCGAGTTGGAACCGGATCGTTGGGGCTCGATGTCGGGTTCGAACGTGTCGACGGTCTGCACCTCGACCACGAGTTGGCGGTTGCTCGAGCCGATCTCGTCCAGTGCGTCGCGCACGAGTGGCAGATATCTGGTCAGGATTCGCTCGCGCGTATGGCCGTTCGGTGCGCTGAGACGCAGCATCGATGAGTCGCTGTCGAGGGCAACCACGTCTTGAAAGGTCGAGAACCACACGGCCTCCGAGACCTGCGCCCGCAGGATCTGGGCAGCCGCTGTCCACATCTGCTCAGCGTCGCTCACCTGCACCTCCTCGGTCCTGCGCCATCGATGTCCACATTGTTGTCCACATCGTGTGGACAACGAAACCCCGCGGCGCGAGGCGCGGTCCAGCGAGACGAGCACGCTAGCAGCCACGGTGAGGGCCTCGTCCACGACTGCTCCTGCACAGCGTCGTGTTGCCGACTGGTGGGCCTGGCCCTAACCTGTGGAGGTTCGTGCCTCATGAGCGGGTCAATGCCGCACCGAGACCGCGACGTTCTGTCCCGACTCGGCCCTCCTTTGGCCGTGTCCCATCGAGGAGGGTGGCGTGAAGCGCACCTACCAACCCAACAATCGTCGTCGTGCCCGCAAGCACGGCTTTCGCCAACGGATGAGCACCCGCGCCGGCCGCGCCGTGTTGAAGGCACGCCGCGACAAGGGCCGCCACAAGCTGTCGGCTTGATCTGGCGCATCCGGGAGCGCGATGTCTTCACGCGGTTGACGCGCGAAGGTCGGCGAGCCCGGGCCGGAGTGCTCTGGTGCACGTTCCTCCACGATCCATCCGCCTCGCCGCCTCGGGTGGCGTTCGCCATCGGTCGCGCCATCGGATCATCGGTGGTGCGCAACCGAGTGCGCAGACGTTTGCGCGCCGTATTGTCGTCTGCCGCACCGGCCGGTCATCCAGCGATGGATCCTCCGATGGCCGATCCGGCAATGTCGGTCTCGGCCGGCCAACTCCCGCCAGGCTTTTACCTGATCGGAGCCCGTCCAGCCATCGTCGAACTGTCGTTCGCGCAGCTCACCCGCGAGGTGTCCGGCCTGGTCACGGCGGTTCGGAAGCAACTGCTGCTCCCCACGGTCGGCTCGTCCGACTCGTGATCGCCTACCAGCGAGCAATGCAGGGCCGGCCCTCACCCTGCCGTTTCACTCCGACGTGCTCGTCGTACGCGGTGGAGGCTCTTCACCTTCATGGCACTCTGCGTGGTTTGTTGCTCACCGTGCGTCGACTATTCCGCTGCCGCCCGTTCGGCCCGTCGGGCTGGGATCCGGTACCGCCGCCCAGCTCTCAACTTCACCGCCCCAGTTCACGTGGGCGCGTCACTTCAAGAAAGCATGCGACTGCCTCATGATCGCCTTGGCACTGTTCGAATACCCCGCCCGGCTGCTGGCTTGGTTCTACGACTTGACCAGCAACTACATCATCGCCATCTCGATGATCGCGCTGGTGGTCATGTTGATCACGGCGCCGCTGCAGTTGAAGGCCACCAAGGGAATGCTCGAGATGCAGAAGCTGCAGCCCGAGCTGCGCAAGTTGCAGGCCGAACATCGCGGCGATCGCCAGAAGCTGAACGAAGAAATGATGAAGCTCTACGGCGAGCACAAGGTGAATCCGCTCGCCTCGTGCTTCCCGCTGCTGCTGCAGTTCCCGGTGTTCATCATCATGTTCCGAGTCCTGCACGGGCTGACCCGCGAGATCACCTGTGGCGCCGCTGACCTGTCGAATGGGGGCAAGGCAATCTGCGATGCGGCGGGCGTGGCACCTGGCAACAAGGTGTTCTATCCCAACTACCTGAACTCGGACAGCGCGTTGTACAAGTCGCTCGTCGGCAAGCACGAGATGTTGGCCTGGGGATTGGACCTGTCCAGGCGACCTGTCCAGGTGATCGGCGAATCGTTTGGGAAAGGGCTCATCTACGCGCTGATCGTGGTCGCCCTGGGCGCGTTGTACTTCCTGCAGCAGAAGATGGTCGCTGCCCGCGCCAGCGTCAGCCCCACCATGTCAGAGACGCAGCAGAAGATCATGCAGTACCTGCCGGTGGTCTTCGCCGTGTTCCTGGTCTTCTATCTCACCGGTCTGGTCATCTACTACATGGCTCAGGCGATCTTCCGCATCGGCTTGCAGTACTACATCACCAAGCGGTTCTACAAGGGCGAGACGTCGCTGGGCCAGCAGGCTCAACGAGCTGGCGAGCGGGCGCGTGAGATGACCAAGAAAGAAGGCGGTGGCGGTGGCATGTTCGCTCAGGCGAAGCGTGAACTGGCGTCGGCCAAGGACACGACCAAGGGTGATGCGCCAGCCGGCAAGTCTGGCAACAAGCCGAGCGGTCGCCCCAACTCGTCTGCCGGCAGCAAGCGCGTGACGCCGCCAAAGAATTCACCCACCCCGTCGGCCCGTAACGCGCGGCCGACCCCCTCTGGACGTGCCGGCAGGCCCACACCACCTGCCCCGCGTGGCCAGAAGAAGAAGTAAGGATCGTTCACGATGGAATGGGTCGAGACCACAGGCAAGAGCATCGAAGAGGCCAAGGGCAAAGCCCTTGATCAACTGGGCGTAGCCGAAGACGACGCTGAGTTCGACATCGTCGATGAACCGCGCAACGGATTGTTCGGTTTCCTGCGCGGCGAGGCACGGGTACGGGCTCGAGTTCGACCCACGCAGCCGCGCCCGAAGATGGATCGGCGCGATCGAAAGAAGCGTGGCGCCGAGGTTGCATCGGGTTCTGCCGGTCAGGATGGGTTGCCCGATCCATCCGATGCGGCATCCACCGGCGATCGTCCTGCGAAGCGTTCGCGCACATCGGGCCGTACTCGTCCGGCGGGCGACAAGCTGGCCGACTCGGATGACCGGCCCAGCCGCTCGCGGCCTGCTCACAGAGAGCAGCCGTCCGATACCACCCCGAAGTCGACGGCGAAAGCCGGTTCGAATTCCGTTCCGAAGCCGCGGTCGGCTTCACAGGACAATGACAAGGAGACCGTCGTGGATGCACAGCAGGTAGGTGATGAGGCTCAGCGCTTCGTGCAGGGATTGGTCGACGCCTTCGGTGCGTCGGGCACCACGACGGTGCGTCGCGACGGCGACGACATCGAAGTGGTCGTCGAAGGTCCCGACCTGGGTTTACTCGTCGGTCCTCGTGGTACCACGTTGCAGGCGGTGCAGGAACTGACGCGTGTGGCGTCACAACGTCGTTTGGGCGACCACGACACCCGGCTGCGGGTCGACATCGCCGGCTATCGCGAGTTGCGACGGGCGGCCCTTGGCAAGTTCGCCCATCAGGTAGCTGCACAGGTTGTTGCCGATGGAACCGCCAAGCGTCTCGAGCCGATGTCGTCAGCCGATCGCAAGATCATCCACGATGTGCTGTCTGAGGTGGATGGTGTGGTCACACGGTCCGAGGGCGACGACCCCCAGCGGTGCGTCGTGATCGAACCGGCGAATGCCTGACGAAGATCTCGTCCGAGTTCTCTCCGAGATCCAACGGCGCGGCGCGATCGGGCGTACGTCACTGCCCGACGAAGTCGCCCACGCCGATCGTTTCGTACGGGCAGTTCCCGCTGCCAGAGTCGCTGCGTTGTCGCTGGTCGATCTGGGCTCGGGCGGTGGTCTGCCGGGTCTGGTCATTGCCCATCGACGCCCCGACGTCTCCGTCACGTTGGTCGAACGGCGTACCAAGCGAGTTGACTTGCTTCGGTATGGAATTCGCGCGCTGGGCTTGCTCGGCTCGGTCAGTGTGCATGAAGGAGACGTTGCCGACTTTGTCGGGCAGTTCGACGTTGTCACCGCGCGTAGCTTCGGGCCCCCGCTGACCGTGCTCGACGTGTCGGCACCCATCGTGAGGGCTGGCGGCGTGGTCTTGATCAGTGAGCCTCCGTCTGGTTTGCCGCGGTGGGCGGTCGCCGACATCAGGGCCCTGGGTTTCGTCGACGACGACAGCCTCGACGGTATCCGTCGTTTCGTCCGTCTCTGACGCCGACAGTCCTGCGACGAGCCAGCGTTCGTTCCACGTGGAACGTTGAGTCCGACAATCCAGGGGTGGACGGGGGATCGTGGAGTCGTTCCCTTCCCTCCGATCGTGTAGCTCGGCAATGCTCCACGTTCCACGTGGAACACCGACGGCGCCCGGGTTCGCTTGGCGGTGCGGAGGTTCGAAGAGATGTCGTTCGGCTCGCTCAGGGACGACCCGACGATTGCGGGAGCGACCGGCGGCGCCCTGAGCACCCGGTCAGTCATGCGAGATTTCTCGGGCACGACCTTCGCTCCTTTTGCCACGAACCGAGGCATCGACCTCCCTCACCCCTGGCAGCAGTTCTCTGGTGTTCCACGTGGAACAGTAGAGGGGTCCGGGCAGATGGTCCCGACGGGATTGCTGCGTCTTGGTGGTCGTGTCAGTAGTCACCGGCATCCCCGCCCACCCTGTTCCACGTGGAACTTCCATGGTGGATGTTCGCTGTGACGGTTGGGGGTGTGGCGGCCACGACGGCGTTGGTGTCGCCGGTGGTCGCCGCTGGGGGTCGACTCGCTGGGACTGGAACGTGAGTGGCGAATGCCCGGACAATGGCGTCTGAGGCCAGGAAGCGGGTGCGTGTGTACGGCGTGTATGGTCCCAGAATGTTGGGCAGAGATCTCGTCGGGTGTTCCACGTGGAACTTCCATGGTGGATGTTCGCCGTGACGGTGGGGGGCGTGTGGCGGCCACGAATGGCATCGTGACGCCCTCGGTGCAGAGCGAGGCCCGACGTGTGGGTTCGAGTGGTGGTGCCTGAAGTCCGGCGTGGGGCGTCTGACGCCCGATGTGGACGCTTGAAGCCCAAGTAGACGCCGGGATGAGGGGGCCGTCGCGTCGGGTGTTCCACGTGGAATTTCTGGCGGGGGGTGTTCGCCGTGACGGTGGGGTGTACGGCCACGATGGCGTCGTGACGCCCTTGGAGGGTGTCGGGGGTCTCGGGTGTGGGCTTCGAGTATGGGCGTCTGAAGCTCGACGTGGGCGTCTGAAGCCCGCATCGGCGGCGGAGGTCAGGCCTCACGATGGAGGGGCTCGCCGTTCAGTCGGGTTGGGGGCCAGCCCTCCACCGCTGGTTCACGGATCGCCCGTGCTGAATCGAGTGAGGGTCCGTCGCCGGCGGATCGACAGTTGCTAGCCTCGGCGGTCGTGTCCACCGGCGCGCGCATCTGATCGGCGCCGATTGGATGCGAACCACTGCAGGAGCGGAGCCATTGATGACGTCGAGCATGTCGACCAACGAGGCCGGGCTATCGGTGTCGGAACCAGACACCCCTGGCCGTCCCTTGCCCCGTGTCATTGCCATCGCCAATCAGAAGGGCGGTGTGGGCAAGACCACCACCACGGTCAACCTCGGTGCATGCCTAGCCGAACTCGGGTTCAGAACATTGGTCATCGACCTCGATCCGCAGGGCAATGCATCCACCGGCCTGGGTATCGAGAACCGAGGTCTCGAGACATCGATGTATCACGTGATCATGCATGAGGTGCCACTGGAGGACTGCATCGAACCCTCGGCGGTGAAGAACCTCTTCGTCGCGCCGGCAAGTCTTGATCTCGCCGGCGCCGAGATCGAGTTGGTGCCTGCCTTCAGTCGCGAGAACCGGTTGCGACGGGCGATTCAGGCAGTCACCGACGACTACGACTACGTCCTCATCGACTGTCCCCCGTCGTTGGGGTTGCTCACCGTGAACGGACTGAACGCGGCAAGCGAAGTGCTGGTGCCGATCCAGTGCGAGTACTACGCGCTCGAGGGCTTGGGCCAACTGTTGCGCAACGTCGATCTGGTGAAGCGCAACCTGAATCCCACCCTCGAGGTCAGCACCATCGTGTGTGTCATGTACGACGCGCGCACGAAGCTGTCGGATCAAGTCGTGCAGGAAGTTCGCGAACACTTCGGCGACAAGGTGTGCCGCACGGTCATTCCGCGCACCGTGCGGCTGTCGGAAGCGCCATCGTTCGGTCAGCCGATCATCACGTTCGATCCAACCTCGCGCGGTGCGGTTGCGTATCGACAGGTTGCAAAGGAGGTCAGTCGTGGCTCGACTCGGAGGATTGGGTAAGGGACTCGGTGCGTTGATCCCGGCCGGCGAAACCGGCGAAGACAGTGACGGCGACGCGCCGCGGCTCGAGGAACTGGCGCTCGACTCGATCGTGCCCAACCCGCATCAACCGCGTGCGCATTTCGACGAAGAGTCGCTCAGCGAGCTGGCCGCGTCGATTCGCGAGATCGGTGTGCTGCAGCCGATCTTGGTCAGGCCGACCGACACTGGCTACGAGATTCTGGCCGGCGAACGTCGCTGGCGCGCCGCGCGTCGCGCCGGTCTGGCGGTGATTCCAGCGGTGGTTCGCACCACTGATGATCTCGGCTCGGTCGAGCGCGCGCTGATCGAGAACTTGCATCGTCAAGACCTGACACCGTTGGAAGAGGCGGCTGCGTATCAGCAACTCGTCGATGATTTCGAGTTCACGCACGAACAAGTTGCCAGCCGGGTGGGCAAGAGTCGGTCGGCGATCACCAACACGTTGCGGCTGATGTCGCTCCCGCCGTCCATTCAACATCTGTTGGCTGATGGTCGGTTGTCGGCCGGCCACGCCAAGGCGCTGTTGGGCACACCCGATCGTGCGTTCCAAGAGCAGTTGGCGCGCCGAGCAGCCGCCGAAGCATGGTCGGTGAGGGCGGTGGAAGAGGCCGTGCGCGATCGCAGCAACGGCTTGTCGCCAGTCTTGGACGACCCCGAACCTGTGGTCGAGGGTTCGACCAATGGCCCATCTGACCGGGTTGTGGCGCGTCCACCCAGCCGATTGCGGGCGCCAGGGCTGTTGGAGCTGGAAGAACTGCTGGCCGACCGGTTATCCACCAAAGTTGCGGTCTCGATGGGCGCCAAGAGGGGAAAGCTGGTGATCGACTTCGCAGATCTTGAGGATCTCGAGAGGTTGTATCACCTGATGAGCGGGTCCGAGCGCCTAGAGCCGGCCACGTGAGGTGGTTTCAAACCACTCTGAGTGATCTCTCACCTACACCGTCTGCGTGAGGGTTACGCACATCTTGTGGAGAGTGCTGTGGATAAACCCTCGACGTTGAGGGTTGAGACCCTCGCTCTCAGCGCAAAGTACAGGGCTGTCGAGGACTCAGTGCAAGCATGAAGGCCCAAGTACCGGCTATGAAGGCAACGTACAGACTTTCATCCACGCTTCGACGGCACGCATCGCCGCGGCGGCCATCTGGTTCGCTGCGTCGACCGCCGAACGCACCGGCGCCACGCTGACCAGCACGGCAGGCATCCGTGTCTCACGCAGCACTGGCAGGCGCATGCCCATCGGGTCGCCGGTCGGCAGGCCGATCGCCCGGAACTCGGTGGTCAAGCAGGTGGCCAGAGTATGGCCACCCACCGATTGGAACGCGGGCACTTGGTAGAAGTGAACCGTGGATGTCAGGTCGAGGCGACCCTCGAGGCCGAGGTACAGGTGGGCGCCGAACTGGTTGGCGGCAGCAGCCTGGGCCACGGCATCGGGCTCGTCCAGCGACATGACCTGCGCGCCTTCCAGACGCAACCCGCGGCTGATCGATCGCGAGATGGTGCTGAGCCCGCCGAACTGACCGACCACGACTCGCAGCTTGGTCAACGTGGTGGGCGACAGTCGCAGACGCTCGCGTTCGCGCACGGCAGCGATGCCGGGGCCGGTGCCGGTCTGGCTGATGACGCGGTCGAGGACGCGCACCGTGTCGTGACCGCACATGCCGTCGTCGGGCAGCCCGCAGTTCTTCTGGAACTCTGACAGGGCCCGTGCCGTGAGCGGGCCCAGAATGCCGTCGACCCTGCCGCAGTCGAAGCCCAGGCGCGCCAGACGATCTTGCAACTCGGCCACATCGTCGCCGCGCAAATTGGGCGACGTGAGCAGCAGCATGCGGTCACCCAACTTCCACGACGCCTCGACCAGCGCCTTCCAACAGTGCTCGTCGCACTGCTGGTTGACTCGCAAGCCGCGGGCCTGCTGGAACGCCTGCAATGACTCAACGGTCTGGGTACAGAACTCACCGAAGCGTGACGGGTGGCCCAACGGAAAACCAGCGGCACCGAGGCGCCGCTGGAGATCTCGAACCGATTCGCCCCGTTGGCCGAGTGTCAGTGGGAAGTAGGCAGGAATTCCTGGAGCTCCTGGAGCAGGGCACCCTTGCCCTTGGCGCCCACCAGGCGCTTGGCGACCTCGCCCTTGTTGAAGACCAAGAGGGTCGGGATGCTCATGACGTTGTACTTCATGGCCAGATCGGGATTCTCGTCGACGTTCAGCTTGGCAACCGTGATGTTGCCAGCCTGCTCGACCGCGATCTCACCCAGGATCGGAGCGATCATCTTGCAGGGACCACACCATTCGGCCCAGAAGTCGACGATGACTGGCGTCTCGCTGGCGCCAACCGTCTCGTCGAACGTGGCAGTGGTGAGGGTGACGATTCCATCGGACATGATGGATCCTTTCCGTGGGGGAAAACAGTGTACTGGGTGCAACGACAGCGCCCCGGTCGGCATTCCCGCCGCGGCGGGCTCAGCCGCCGTGTTGCGCTTCGAGCCAGCGTTCGGTGTCGATCGCGGCCATGCATCCCGAACCGGCGGCCGTGATGGCCTGACGGTAGGTGTGGTCCTGCACGTCACCACACGCGAAGACGCCATCGATGTTGGTGTAGGTGGAACCCGGCTGCGTGATGAGGTAGCCGTTGTCCTCCATGGCCAGCACACCCTTGAACAGATCGGTGTTGGGCCGGTGGCCGATGGCGACGA
>JANNFQ010000229.1:0-17473 GCA_031380045.1 Acidimicrobiaceae bacterium | reverse complement strand
CTGCGCGACGCCATGGTGGCGCGCGCTGCAGCGTGTACTGCGTTTGCCCCCCGCTCGGGTCGAGAGGTGTGTGACGATCGGCCGGCAAACGACGCCGCCACCACGGCGAAGCCTCGGTGGCGGGCGACGATGGCCAGGTCGGTCGGTTCGAGCACCACCGCCGCGTCTGCAGTCCATTCGCGGACCAACGCTTCGGTGCCGACACTTGCGTACTCCTCGTCGGCCACCGCGGCGACGATGATGTCGCCGGCCAGTTCGCCCGGCTGCACCGACGCTGCGGCGATCATCGCTGCGGCCAACCCGCCCTTGGTGTCCAGCACCCCGCGGCCTTCCAGGCGCCCGTCGCGCAAGCCGACGTGCATGGTCTGGTCGTGGACGACGCCGACGGTGTCCATGTGGCCGTTGAACACGATTGACCGACCACCACCGTTGCCCCGACGAATCGCCACGACGTTCCAGCGGCCGGGCGCGATCTGCGTTCGATGCGCCTCGAGTCCGCGATCGGTGCACCACGTGTGGACGAACGCCGAGATCGCCGACTCGCCGGCAGCGCCCGGCACCAGATCAGGATTCACCGAATCGATCCGCGCCAGCGCGGCCGTGAGCCCGGCTGGATGGTCGAGCGCATCCAGCGACATCAGCCAGTTGTCCCATGCGCGTCCCTCGTGGAACTCGTGATCGGGCAACACGCGCACCCGCCGGAACCCGACCTTCTCGTACATGTGCACTGCTCGTTCGTTGACGACTCGCGGATCGATCAGCACGCGTCTGGCCATCCGCTGGACGAACAGGTGATCCAGCACGACCGACAGCGATGCGGTGCCGATGCCCTGACCCCATCGGTCCACGTCGCCCACGAACATGTCGCAAGCCCACACATCGGACAGGTCGTCCTGTGCCGAGTACCCGTACTCGACCGCGTATCGCGACACGTCGAAGAACTGGATGTACCCCACGGGTTGTTGGGCGACCTCGATGATGCAACCGTGCACGCCTTCGTCCGCCAGGGTCGACGACGAATAGTGACCTCGCACGGCCGGCACGTCGTACGGCTTGTCGCGACCATGGAACCACTGGAGGACTCGCTGATCGCTGAGCCACGTGGCCATCGCCTGCATGTCGTCGTCGGCATCGGTCAGCGCTCGGACCGTGACGTCGCCGCGCCGGCCGATACGAACCCGGTCGGAGCTTGCGTGAACGGTCATGAAGAACCAGGCCTCATACGGCGGGATGGAACTTCTCGTGAATCGCCTCGGCCACGGCGTCGGGAAGAAACGTCAGGGACTTGAGGTCGTCGAGCGACGCCTTCTTCACGGCCGTGACGCCCCCCATCGCTTGGACCAGCTTCTTGCGCCGAGCTTCGCCCAGGCCGGCGATGCCGTCGAGCGAACTGGTGGTCATGCGCTTGCCGCGCAGTTCGCGGTGGAACGTGTTGGCGAAACGGTGTGCTTCGTCGCGGATGCGTTGCAGCATGAACAACGCGTCGCTGCCCCGCGGCACCTCGATGGGGTCGGGGCTGCCCGGCACGTAGACCTCTTCGAATCGCTTGGCCAACGATGCGATGGGGATCTCGTCGGCCAGGCCCAGCGACTGCACCACACGCTCGGCGACACCCAGCTGGCCCTTGCCGCCGTCGACCAACAGCAGCTGCGGCGGGTAGGCGAACTTGCTGGGCCGGTCGCCGCGCTCGCCGATGGGCAGGTCGCGCTCGACCAAGTACGCCGTCAGCCGGCGAGTGAGCACCTCTTCCATGGCCGCATAGTCGTCGTTGCCGGGCACGTCCTTCACCTTGAACCTGCGGTACTCACGCTTGTTGGGCAGGCCGTCTTCCAGCACCACCATCGAGCCCACGTAGTCGGTGCCCTGCAGGTGAGCCATGTCATAGCACTCGATGCGCAGTGGCGCCTCTGGCAGCTTCAGCAGATCCTGTAGCTCTGTGATGGCCCGACTGCGTGCGTTGTGATCGCCGGCCCGCCGCAGCCGGTGGCGCATGAACTCTTCGCGAGCGTTGCGGGTGACCGTCTGGTGCAGATCGCGCTTGTCGCCGCGCAGCGGCACCCTGATCTGCACCCGCGAGCCGCGCAGGTGGGTCAGCCACTCTTCATAGGTCGCCAGATCTTCGCTGGCTTCAGGAACCAGCACCTGCTTGGGCACCCCCGCGGGTGGCTCGTCGCCATACATCTGTTCGAGAATGCGGTCGACCAGACCCCCTGGCGACAGATCTTCGACCAGGTCGAGGATGAAGCCCTTCCGGCCGACCACCCGTCCCTTGCGCACGAAGAAGACCTGCACCGACGATTCCAACTCATCGCCGGCGATACCGATGACGTCGATGTCTTCGCTGCGTTCGGCAACCATCTGCTGCTTCTCGATGGCCTTGCGCACCGAGATCAACCGGTCGCGGCACCGCGCTGCCTTCTCGTATTCCAGTTCGGACGCGGCCTGGTGCATGGACTGTTCCAGCCGCTTCACGATCTCGTCGGTGTCGCCATCCAGGAACTCGCACAGCTCGGTCACCAGCTGGCGGTACGGCATCTCCTCGATCTCGCCGACGCACGGACCACTGCACTTCTCGATGTGGAACAACAGGCATGGGCGGCCCAGGCGGTGATGCTCGTTGAACTTCGACGGGCTGCACGTGCGGATGGGGAAGCTGCGCAGCAGGAGGTCGAGGGTTTCGCGGATGGCGTACGCGTGCGCGTACGGCCCGAAGTAGCGGGTGCCCTTGCGCTTGCGCCCGCGCATGACCAGCGCGCGGGGGTACTGCTCGTCCAGGGTGACCGCCAGGAAGGGGTAGCTCTTGTCGTCGCGCAGCCGGATGTTGAACCGCGGCCGATGCTGCTTGATGAGGCTGTACTCCAGCATGAGCGCTTCGACCTCGTTGCGCACCTCGATCCACTCGACCGTCTCGGCCGTGGCCACCATCTGGGCGGTGCGCGAGTGCATGTTGCGCGGGTCCTGGAAGTAGTTCGACAGGCGCTGCCGCAGGCTGGAGGCCTTGCCCACGTAGATCACACGCCCCTGCGCGTCCTTGAACTGGTACGACCCGGGGCCGTCCGGGATCGTGCCGGTAGGAGGTCGTTTTACCATCGCCGTTTCACCATCAACAACGAGGCTACGTCCCGAGCGTGGGCGACGACGGTAAGGTTCCCCACGTGTCCGGACGCTTCCAGCTCTCGTTCCCCGGTCGGCGTGGCCACGACGACCCGTGGTTCCGCCTGGGCACGGTCGACGTCAACACGGCCCTGCTGGCAGCGCTGCTGTGCGTGGTCTCGATGTTCGTCTGGGCGGCCAGCCCCAGTCTGTTGGAGCCACTCATCCTGTGGCCCGACAAGGTCCTGCACGGTCAGGTCTGGCGCTTGTTCACATGGCCCATCGCCAACGAGCCCGATATCTGGACGCTGGCCACCATCGCCATGCTGTGGTACTTCGGCAAAGAGCTGGAACGCATGGTGGGCCGCAACCGCTTCGCCATCATGCTGGGCCTGCTGGCCGTCGTACCGGGTGTGGTGGGCACGCTCATCGACATCCCGCAGGCAGGTATTCGGCCGGTCGAGATCGCGATCTTCTGCGTGTTCGCAGCCGAGTTCCCCAATGTTCGCTTCTTCTTCGGCATCCCGGCCTGGGTCATCGCCGCCGTCATCGTGGGCATCGAGATCCTGCAACTCAGCGGCCTCCGCGAGTCTGAGCGCATCATCCTGCTGTTCGTCTCGCTGGCCACTGCGGCCATCGTCGGGCGCAGCTACGGGCTGCTGGCCCAGTACGAGTGGTTGCCGCACATCCCGCTGCCGGGTGGATCTCTGAACGACTCGAGCAGCAGCCGAAAGCCACGCCGCAAGCAGACTCGCGACTTCGATCGCGTCGTCAGCGGCCCCTGGGCCGGGGGGCCGTCGCCGCTGGACCAGCACGAGATGGATCGCCTGCTGGACAAGATGAACTCGGTCGGCCTCAACGATGCCGAACGCAAGCGCCTGACCGAGCTGGGCAAACGCCTGCGCGGCGGCAGCTGACCTTCCCCGGCATCGTTCCGGCTACAGCGGTCACCGCGTCGTGGCTCACAGCGGCGCAGCACGCAACGCTCCGATGACCCATGTGGCCGCAGCCGGGATGTCGCGTGCGGCGCCCTCGTTGTACAACAACTCGAACTGCTGGTGGCCCAACTGGTGCATGACCCACTCTCTGGCTTCTTCCAGCCGGCGGGCTTCGTCGCCGTAGGTCGCCACAGCGCCTCGATCGACCGAGCCCAGCAGCGCAGCCGCTTCCCGCGCCCGACCTGCACGATGCAGCAGCACCACCAGGTTTCTCAGCGTGGTCCGCTGATGTGTGCGCTCGCCCATGTCCAACCAGATCTTCACCAGCGATGTGAACGAGCTCAGGGCCGGTCCAACCTCGCCGACCCGGGCTTGCAACGACCCGGCCGACACGCGCGCCACACTTTCCAGGAACCAACTGCCGGCACTGTGGCCCTGGTCGATGGCCCGGTCGTAGTGCAACAAGGCCCGAGGCGCGTCATTGACCGCGAACGCCTCGCCGTAGACGTAGTCGATCCAACCTGCCGACACCGGCCCGATGTGCGGTGTCGTCGCCACCAGCTGATCCAAGAGGTCCACCGCATCGGCCGTCTGCCCGGTGTAGGTGATCGTCATCGCATGCCCGACGCCTCCGAGCACGGCGTAGAACTGGTCTCCCTCCGCCAGCCCCAACGCGCGCATCTCGTCGTACGCTGCGACCGCTTCGGGCAGCCTGCCGTCGAACAGGGCGATGTCGCCGGCGACGTCGAGGCTCAGCATTCGCTGGCGTCCGGTGGCTGCCGCCGCGAGTGAGCGTTGCGCCCGAACCCAAGCCTCGTCCAGGTTGCCTCGCGCGATCGATCGGGCGGCCGCCGAGGCCCACCCGCCGGCACCCACGGCCTCGACATCGACATCGACATCGACATCGAAGGCTGCGGCGGCGGGGTCGGCCTCGACCTGGCTGATCGTCGATTCCGCCCACTGCTGTGGCTCCTCGAACAATGCATGGCGAGCCTGGGTGTACAGCGCGTCGGACAATCGCGCCGCCAGCGCGATGTCGTGCTGGCGGCCAAAGCGGTGAGCCACCCGCAGCTCGTCGCGTAGCGCGTCGAATCTGGCTCGAGCAGCGCGATGCTGCCCGGCGCGCATCGCCAGGTCGGCACGACACGCCTCGTCGACGAACCAGTCAGCGTGCCGCCGCTGCAGCAGGGTGGCACGTCCCGACGCCCGCAGCCGATCGGCAGCGTGGTCGCGCACCATCACCAGCATTCGGAACGAGGTGGCCCCCTCGACATTTCGATCTGTCTCGATCAACGAACGCTCCACCAACGAACGCACCGTGTCCGATGCATCGGGCCGTCCCAGCACCCCTGTGACATCGGCAGCACCCACCGGGCCCGCGAACACCGAAAACTCGTGCAACGTGGCCAGTTCGTCGTCGCCGAGCAATCGTTCGGACCACTCGATCAGCGACGACAGGCTGCCCTGCCGGCCCGCACCACGTCGAGGTGAGGTCAGTCGCGATACACCCGCTGCCAACTGATGTACCAGCTCCTCGATGGACATCGTCACCAACTGAGCGGCAGCCATCTCGATTGCCAACGGCACACCATCCGCTCGGGCGACCACCGCCGCCACTCGTGGATCGTCGGCATCGAGCACGGTGGTCGGATCGCTCATGGCGGCGCGGGCGACGAACAGTTCTGCCGCCTCGCCACCGCCACCGTCGAAGTCGGGCCGCGCCCGAAGCGGGCCGAGATGCCACCGGTGCTCCCCCTGAACGCCCAATCGCTCGCGACTGGTCACCAGTACCCGAACTCGGGGCGAGGCGGCCAGCAACGCAACCACGGTGGCGGCGACACCGTCGAGCACATGTTCGGCGTTGTCGAGGACCACGACGACGTCGAGATCGATCAGTTGGTGGACGACATCGATGGGGGGCAGACCGGATGCGGCCACCCCCAGCGCCGCCAGCACCGACGACGCAACGTCGGCGTCTCGCGTCACCGAGGCCAGCTCGACCCACACCATCTCTGGCCGCCCGTCGTCCTGTCCGGCTCGCGATGCCGATTCGTGCGCCAGCTCGGCGGCCAATCGCGACTTGCCGACACCACCGGCACCGACCAAGGTGACCAAACGTGACCGCTCCAGCAGCGCGTGCAGCGCGTCCAGGTCGCGGCGACGTCCGATCATGCTGCTACTCGCGTGGGGGGCACGACTGCGACGAGTGTCTGATGGCGCGCGTGTCTGAACGGGCAGCAGGGCATCGCGCTGTGCATCGCACATCCCGGCCGATGGTTCCAAGCCGAGCTCTGCAAGCTGTTCGGCGGCCCGATGGAACGCCCGCAACGCATCCGCCGTGCGCCCCGCCGCCGTCAGAGCTCGAACCAGCACCTCCCACGCTGGTTCCAGATGCGGCACCTCCGCCACCAACGCCTGGGCGCCGGCAATCGCTGCGGCCGGACGTCCCAACTGCAATTGCAACGAGGCAACGCGGATGCGGGCCCCGATGGCCAACTCATCGAGGCGCATCGCCTCACCCCGAACCAGCCATGCATCAGCCTCGCTGCCGAACGCCGGACCTCGGCGTAGCGACAGAGCTCGGTCGAGCAGTTCGGCCGCAATGCCCGGATCGACTGATGCTTCAGACTCAGCCAACCACGCCTCGAACTGACCAGCATCGATCTGCGCGGCCGTCAGCTGCAGGCAGAATCCGGCGGGCTGGCTGGTCAGTGCATCGCCCAAATGGTGCCGCAGGCGCGACACATAAGTTCTCAGCGTCTGCAGCGCCGTCGCCGGCGGATCGTCGGGCCACAACATGTCGATTAGTGCATCGGCCGACACGATGCGTGTGCGATGTGCCACCAACGCTGCCAGCACCATCCGCTGGTTGCCGCTGCCCACCGGGCGCGATCGACCATCGGAGTCGACCAGTTCGACCGTACCCAGCACGCGACAGCGCATCGACGAACTGTATGAGATCCTCTTGCGATCGAACTGCGATCGTGCTGCGATTGCGCCGGACGAGGATGATGCGCATGAGATTCGACCAACACCTGAACGCGATGACAGGCAGTGACGACGATGTCGCCGCATACGACACCGCCCTCGACGACCTGCTGGCCTATCGGCCTGCGGTGCTGGATCACCTGGGCACGTTCGCGGCCGAACGCACCCACGTACCGATGTGCCAGGCAATGACCGCGTACTTGCAGCTGACGTCGACCGACGTACGTGACCTCGATGGCGCAAAGGCCGCCGCGTCGGCACTGGGCAGCCTGAACCTGAACGACCGTGAGCGGGCCCACCTGGCGGCCATCACGTCGTGGGCATCCGGCGATTGGATCGCGGCATCCGGTCTGCTGGACGACCTGTTGGCGACCTGGCCGACCGACTTGCTGGCCCTGTTGGTGGGCCACCAGTTGGACTTCTTCCTTGGCGACGCGGCCAACCTGCGCGACCGGATTGGCCGGTCGTTGGGCGCCCTCGACGCCGGCCATCACCACACGGGTTTCATGCTTGGCATGCATGCGTTCGGCCTGGAAGAGGCCGGGCAGTACCAGCAGTCAGAAGCGGCGGGACTGCAGGCGTTGGCACAGCACCCCGACGATGTGTGGGCGACCCACGCCGTGGCCCACGGGTACGAGATGCGTGGCATGGTCGACACCGGCGTGCAGTTCATGACGCAGACCGAACCCAACTGGGGCGCCGGCAACCTGTTCACGGTGCACCTGTGGTGGCATCTGGCGCTGTACCTGCTGGAGCAGCAGCAGATCGACCAGGTGCTGGCCATCTACGACCGCGAGGTGCACCATGGCGACTCGGCCGGTGTGCCGATCGAGATGTTGGATGCCAGCGCGCTGCTGTGGCGCCTGCACCTGGACGGCACCGACACCGGCAACCGATTCGCAGCGCTGGCAGATGCGTGGTCGGCCGGTGCCACCGCTGAACCCTGGTACGTGTTCAACGATGTCCACGCCGTGATGGCGCTGGCCGGGGCGGGCCGTCTGGACGAGGCCCGTTCGCTGGTGGCCAGGTTGCAGGCGGATGCCGGCCCGGCAGCCGCTTCGACGGCCGGATTGCTGGTCACCAACACGGCCAGCACTGCCATCGCCGGCCTGCCCGCTGCCCAGTCGATCGTTGCGTTCGCCGAGGGACGGCACGACGACGTCGTCGACCTGCTGTTGCCGGCTCGCCGCACCTTGTCCCGATTCGGTGGTTCGCACGCGCAACGCGATGCGATGCAGCGAACCCTGGTCGAGTCGGCCATTCGCTGTGGTCGCCACGATCTTGCAGCGTCGTTGCTGCGCGAACGCCTGAGCGTTCGGCCGACCGGTCAGTTCGCCCTGGCCCGGCTGAACCGAATTCAGCCCGACGCTGGTCGCACCGCCGCCCTCGACGACATCGTGTACACCAGCAAGATCGCGGCCAGCAACGTACCGGCATAGGCCAACGTGTGATAGCCGAACGACTGCTTGATGAAGCCTGAGCTGAAGGCTGCAGCGCCCCCGAACAGGCTCATCAACAGGTCGCCGGCACCTTGCACCTCGACCCTGTTGACGGTGGGCACCGATTCGGTCAGCAGTGTGCTGCCGGCGACCAACCCGAAGCTCCAGCCAACACCCAACAACAGCAGACCGAAGAAGATCAGCACCGGCGAGTAACCGACGATCACCGAGATGGTGGTGCCCGCGCCCAGCACGACCGAGCCCACCATGATGGATGCCGGACGGCCGATGCGCTCGACCGTGCGACCGACGAACGGCGAGAACCCGTACATGCCCACGATGTGCAGGGCGATGACGTATGCACTGAGGTCGCTGTGCTGATGATCCTTCATGTGCGGTGGCGTCATGGTCATCACCGCAACCATCGCCGTTTGCGAGACGACCATCGCGGCCAGGCCCAGTTGTGCCATGGGTCGAACGGCCACGATGGAGATCGCATTGCGGATCTGGCGCAGCGGACGCACACGAGCGGCATGCGGATCGACCTGCCCAGCGGCCTGCAACGGATCGGGTCGCAGCCGCACTGCTGCGACGATGCCTGAAATCGCGAAGAAGACCGACGCGAACAAGAACGGCCCCACCAACGGCTGCAGGCCCGCTGCGTGGGCCAGACGCCGCTCCCACGGCGTCAGCAACGGGCCGAACGCCGCACCCAGCGTGCCGACCCACACCACCGAACCGATGGCGCGCGACCGGTCTGCGTCGGTCGCCAGGTCGGCCGCTACGAACCGTCCCTGCAACGCAGCTGCTTGCCCCGAGCCGAAGGCGATCATGCCGACCAGGAAGATCGGGAACGAGCCCACCTGCCCGCCCAGGGCGGCGATGAGCGCGCCGACCGACGCCGCCGACCATGCCCGAACCAGACCCGGCCGCCGACCGTGTCGGCGCATGTACCCCGACAGCGGCACGGCGACCAGGGCGGAACCCAACGTAAATGCGGCACTGCCCGTGCCTGCCAATCGGTCGCTGTCCAGCAATTCGTTGACCAGCAGCGCAACCACCGCCACCATGCCGGCCACAGCGGCCTGGGACGGCACCTGCGCCATCCGCAGCGTGACCAGCGTGCGCCGCTGCAGCGCGGCGCGATCGTGCGCCGTCAGCGGCGACGTGTCCAACATGCGCACAGCATCACAGACGCCAGTGCATCGCCACGGGCCACATGCCCGCGGCCACACCGGTGACCGGCGGGCCTACATGCCCAGCAGTGGACGCAGATACCGACCGGTGTGGCTGGCGTCGACGGTGGCGACGTGCTCGGGCGAGCCCTCGGCCACGATGAGGCCTCCACCGCTGCCGCCCTCGGGGCCTAGATCGATCAACCAATCGGCGGTCTTGATGACATCGAGGTTGTGTTCGATGACCAGCACGGTGTTGCCCTGGTCGACCAGCCGTGACAGCACGGTCAGCAGACGCCTGACGTCTTCGAAGTGCAGCCCGGTGGTGGGCTCGTCGAGCAGGTAGATGGTGTGGCCGGTGCTGCGCTTGGCCAACTCGCTGGCCAGCTTGACGCGCTGCGCCTCGCCGCCCGACAACGTGGGCGCCGACTGACCCAGCCTGACGTAGCCCAGGCCCACATCGAGCAACGTCTGCATGTGCCGGGCGATGGCGGGCTGGTTGGTGAAGAAGTTGACGGCCTCGCTGACCGGCATGTCCAGCACCTCGGCGATGTTCTTGCCCTTGAAGGTGATGTCGAGCGTGTCGCGGTTGTACCGGTCGCCCTTGCAGACCTCGCACGGCACGTAGACGTCGGGAAGGAAGTGCATTTCGATCTTGATGGTGCCATCGCCAGAGCATGCTTCGCATCGCCCGCCGGCCACGTTGAAGCTGAACCGCCCCGGCATGTAGCCGCGCACCTTGGCTTCGGCAGTGGTGGCGAACAGCTTGCGGATGTTGTCGAAGACACCGGTGTAGGTGGCCGGGTTGGATCGGGGCGTGCGCCCGATGGGCGACTGATCCATGTCGATGACCTTGTCGAGCTTCTCGACGCCGGTGATGGTCTTGTGGCGACCCGCCGCCGACTTGCTCTTGTAGATCTTCTGCATGAGCACCGGCAGCAGGATGTCGCGCACCAGCGTGCTTTTACCGCTGCCGCTGACGCCCGTGACGGCCACCAAGCAGCCCAACGGGATCTCGACGTCGATGTTGCGCAGGTTGTGTTCGCGGGCGCCCTTCACGATGACGTGATCGCCACCGGGCGAGCGACGTTCTTTCGGCACCGGGATGGACCGCTTGCCGGACAGGTACTGCCCGGTGACTGAATCCTTGGCCTTCAAGATGCCCTTCACGGGGCCGCTGTACACCACGGCACCACCGTGCTCGCCGGCACCCGGCCCGATGTCGACGACCCAATCGCTCTCGCGAATGGTGTCTTCGTCGTGCTCGACGACGATGACGGTGTTGCCCAGATCGCGCAGGCGGATGAGCGTGTCGATGAGCCGCCGGTTGTCGCGCTGGTGCAGGCCGATGGACGGCTCGTCGAGCACGTACAGCGTGCCCACCAGACCCGAACCGATCTGGCTGGCCAGGCGGATTCTTTGCGACTCGCCGCCGGCCAGCGTGCCGGCCGAGCGGGCCAACGACAGGTAGTCGAGGCCAACGTCCAGCAGGAAGCCCAGCCGGGCATTGATCTCTTTGGTGATGCGCTCGGCGATCATGCGTTCGCGGTCGCTGAGATCGAGTGCCGCCAAGAACTTGGCCGACTCGCCGATGCTCATCTCGCAGATCTCGGAGATGTGCTTGTCGTTGACGCGCACGGCCAGGGTGGTGGGCTTCAGGCGGGCACCGCCACACGCACGGCAGGCGACCAGCCGCATGTACCCCTCGTACTGCTCGCGGCTCCAGTCGCTTTCGGCACCCTCGTGGCGACGCTTGATCCACGGGATGACGCCCTCGTACGCGGTGTTGTACTGCCGCGTGCGGCCGTAGCGGTTCTTATACTTCACCTGCAGGTTGCCGTCGACGCCATGCAGAATGACCTTCTGCTGCTTGGCGGTCAACGTTCGATAGGGCACGTCCAGGTCGATGCCGTATGCCTGGGCCACCGCTTCGAGCATGCGCGTGAAGTACTGCGTGTGCGAACTGCGCCACGGGGCGATGGCACCCTCGTTCACGCTTTGGTCGCCGTCGGGAACGACCAACTCGGGGTCGACCTCGAACGTGGTGCCCAGCCCATCGCACGTCTCGCACGCGCCGTAGGGCGAATTGAACGAGAAGTTGCGCGGCGCCAGTTCTTCGTAGCTGGTACCGCAGGTGGGGCAGACGAGGTGCTGGCTGAACGTGAGGGTTTCCTCCTGCACGCCCTCGCGGCTGACGAGCTCGACCTGGGCCACACCCTCGGCCAACCGCAGCGCAGTCTCGAGCGAGTCGGTCAATCGGCGCTCGAGGCCGTCGCGCCGCACCAGCCGGTCGATGATGACCTCGATGTGATGCTGCTCGTACCTGGCCAGCTTCTGGTCGCGCTTCAGGAACTCGCTGATGTCGACGACCTCGCCGTCGATCTTGGCGCGGACGAAGCCCTGCGACGCCAGATCTTCGAGCAACGTCTCGTACTCGCCCTTGCGACCACGCACCACAGGTGCCAGCACCTGAAACCGCGTGCCGTCGGGCAGTTCGAGGATACGGTCGACGATCTGCTGCGGGGTCTGTCGCTGCAGACGCGTGTCGTCGTTGGGGCAGTGCTGGATGCCGATGCGCGCATATAGCAAGCGCAGGTAGTCGTACACCTCGGTGATGGTGCCCACGGTGGAGCGGGGATTGCGGCTGGACGACTTCTGGTCGATGGAGATGGCCGGCGACAGGCCCTCGATGACATCGACATCGGGCTTGTCCATCTGCCCCAGGAACTGCCGGGCATACGAGCTGAGGCTCTCGACGTAGCGGCGTTGACCCTCGGCGTAGATGGTGTCGAACGCCAAGCTGCTCTTTCCAGACCCGGAGAGGCCCGTGAACACGATGAGCCGGTCGCGGGGTAGGTCGACGCTGATGTTCTTGAGGTTGTGCTCGCGCGCGCCGCGCACGATGATCTTGCCTGAATCGACGGGGGGCATCAGGGTTCGAGGCTATCGACAGCGGGCAGGGCGCCGGGACGTGACACCCGGTACTCGGCGGGATCGATGAAGGTCCACATGGCCGATCACAATAGCATCAGACCGAACACCTGTACGACGCGACGTTCGGCCATGATCGGGGCCGGACTTGAGGAAAAACTGAAGTTCTCGGCGCCCACTGCCGATGATCCACTCGATGATTGGCGGCCAGCACTCCGATGGATCACTGGGTCGGGCGGGCCTCGCCCTGCTCGAATACCTGCACTCAGAGACCGAGGCACGGTGGTCGTTGTCGAACTCCCCGCTTGGCACCGTCTTCCCGGTGGTCAACTCCGACGGCAACGGGCTGGGTTATCTGTGCATGGAGTACGACGGTGACGCCACCCGATACGACAAGGTCGGCGAGGCCGTCGCGTCGTCGCTGGCGCTGATCCACGAGGCGGAGAACCGCGCACCCGCCGTGCCCGACCTGTCGGGATCGACGACCAACATGGGTGACTTCGTCACCGATACACGCATCGTCGCCTACTTCCAGCCGATTGTCGAGCTGAAGACCGGCCAGGTCGTGGCCATCGAAGCGTTGGCGCGGATGCAGACGCCCGATGGCGTGTTGGGCCCTGAAGCCTTCCTGGATTCGTACATGACCGGCCCGGCAATGCTGGGCCTGTTCGATCGCATGCTGGAGTCGGCACTGCAGTTCCTGTCTGATCACAAGCATCAGATGCCCAATTTGAGCGCGGCGATCAACCTGGAGTTCGCCGGAGTTCCCGAGCACGGCCTGACCGAACTGGTGCGAGCTCGCCTCGAGGAGTTCGGCACCGATCCCGAGGCGCTGAGCATCGAACTGAACGAGCGCATCGCCTACGACCTATCAGACCCGGCCGTCGAACAACTGCGGCAGGTGACCGGATTGGGTGTGAAGCTGTTGCTGGACGATGTGCCGTCGAGCTTCGATGCACTCGAGCGGCTGGCCGGCATCCCGGTATCGGGAGCCAAGTTGGACCGTCGCTACGTCAGTCAGCTGAATGCCGGCGAGCGCGAAGTGATGATGATCCGCACCATCCTGGGTCGTGCCGCCGATGCCGGCATCGAGCTGATTGCCGAGGGAGTCGAGACGCAAACGCAGTGCGACAAACTGGTCCACCTGGGTTGCAGCTTCGGTCAGGGATACCTGTTTGCCGTGCCACAGCCGGCCAGCTCGCTCAGCGCCGTGCTGGATGCTCCGCTCGTCGGCAGCTGGTAGACCACCTTCGCCGATCGGTGCGCCAATAGGGTGGTGCCGCGATGACGGCACCCAGCGGCGCTTCCCCACCGACCAACATGCCCCTGCACGAACCCGGTCCATTGGACGTTGCCCGTGCGCGCGACCTGCGACGCATGAAGGCCCTCGCCACAGGTCTGCTGATCGTGGTCGCGATCGTGTTCATCGTTGTGCGGTCGTTCGCCGACGAACACACGTGGGCGCAGTACGTCCAGGCGTTCGCCGAAGCGGCCATGGTTGGTGCGCTGGCCGACTGGTTCGCGGTCACTGCGCTGTTCCGCCACCCACTGGGCCTGCGCATTCCGCACACCGCAATCATCCCCAACCGCAAAGACCAGATCGGTGCATCGTTGGGCCAGTTCGTGCAGGACAACTTCCTGACCAAGGAGCTGTTGGACGAGCGCCTGCACCGAGCTCGAGTTGGCGCACGACTGGGCGAGTGGCTGTCGCACCCAGCCAATGCGATCCGCGCGTCCGCGGCGGCCGGTGACGTGTTGCGAGGCGCGTTGGACGTCATCGACGACAAGGCCATCTCGGGGTCGATCGAGGGAATGGTCGAGCGCCGCATCCGGGCCACACCGGCTGCGCCGCTGGTAGGTCGAGCGGTCGATCTGGCCATCGAGGGCGGGCATCATCAGCGACTGCTCGACGCCACGATCACAGGCCTGGCCGGGTTCCTGGACGACAACAAGTTGACGTTTCGCGAGCGGTTGCAGCACGAGTCGCCATGGTGGGTGCCCGAGTCCATCGACGATCGCATCTTCGAGAAGATCTTCACGGGTGTTCATCGCTTCTTGGCTGACATCGGTGCCGATCCGCACCACGAGGTACGTCGATCGATCGACAAGCGCGTGGTTGCCTTTGCTCAGCGACTTCGAACCGACGCCGAGCTGGTCCGCAAAGGCGAGGAGTTGAAGGACGAACTGCTGGCCCATCCCGACGTCCGTGCGTGGATCGCGTCGTTGTGGGGCGAGGTGAAGGGATCGATGCAACGCGCGTCGATCGACCCCGACAGCGAGCTGCGGCGCCGACTGACCTACAGCCTCGGCCGGGTCGGCACCCGACTGCGCGACGACCCCGACCTGCAACGCACCGTCGACGGGTGGGTGGCTTCGGTCGGCGGGTACCTGGTCGACAACTACCGCGGCGAGGTCAGCCACATGATCGAAAGCACCGTTGCACGATGGGACGGCCAGTCCACGAGTAGACGCATGGAGCTGCAGGTCGGACGCGACCTACAGTTCATCCGCATCAACGGCACCGTCGTCGGCGGGCTGGCTGGTCTCGTCATCCACATCTTCACCGAGGTGCTCTGATGCGCGCCACGAACTCGTGACCCGCGTTCTTGGCGTGTTCGGCTGCGTGGCCATCGCACTGCTTCCTTCGGCCTGCTCGACGTCGACCCCGATCGACCTCGACATCGTGGTGTCCACGACCACCACCATCGACGACGTTGCGCGCCCACCGATCACGCGTGTGGTCCTGATCGGCGACTCACTGGCGCAGGAAGCCGAATCGAACCTGGCGTTCCTGATCGGCGACCTGGTGCTGGTGCCGAAGTTCTTCGGCGGCACTGCTGCGTGCGACTGGTTGGACGACGACCTCGGTGTCAGCCCCGACAGCGCAGTGGTCATCACGTTCACCGGAAACTCGCAGACCGAATGCATGGCCGACGGCGCCGGCGGGTATCTACGCGGCAACGCGCTGGTGGCCCGCTATCAGCAAGACATCGCCACGCTCATTGAACGAGCGTTGGCCGCCAGCGGTCAGGTGGTGTTGGTCGGACAGCCGGCGCGCGGAGGCGACCCGTTGGGCGCAGCCGAGGTGGAGGGTCTGAATCAGATCTACCGGGCGATGGCCACGACCACATCGGTGCAGTTCGTCGACGCAGGCGCCACGGTCGAGAACGCCGACGGCTCGTTCGCCGAGCGGTTGCCCTGCTCGCCCATCGAGCCCGAGTGCGACGACGACGGCACCAACGCGGTTCGAAGCGACGACGGCGTGCACTTCTGCCCCGTTCGCCACGACGTACCGTGCCCGCACTACTCGTCGGGATCGTTGCGCTTCGCGCTGTCGATCGCCCAGGCAGTGACGCACCTGGACCGATCGGCCGCGTGACCCTCAGCCCGCGTCGCGAATCTCGCGCTTCAGATCGTTGACCTCGTCGCGCAGCCGAGCCGCATACTCGAACTTCAGCTCGGCCGCGGCCTCGTGCATCTCTTCTTCCAGGGTGAGGATGAGCCGGTTCAGCTCTTGCTGCGGCAGCGTCTTCAGTTCGTGCTTGACCTTGTCTCGCTCGTGCTGGCGACGACGATCCTTGCCGGGCAACGGCGCGCCGTCGTTCGAGCTGAGGCCCAGCATTGACAAGATGTCGCCGACTGCCTTGCGAATGGTCTGTGGGTCGATGCCATTTTCCAGGTTGTAGGCGATTTGCCGCTCGCGGCGTCGCTGCGTTTCTTCGATGGCCCGTTGCATGGACGCGGTGATCTTGTCGGCGTACATGATGACCTGGCCATCCACGTTGCGGGCTGCACGGCCCATGGTCTGGATGAGCGATGTCTCGCTGCGCAGGAACCCCTCTTTGTCGGCATCCAGGATGCACACCAGGCTGACCTCGGGTAGGTCGAGACCCTCGCGCAGCAGGTTGATGCCGACCAGCGCGTCGAACTCGCCAAGACGCAGCCCGCGCAGTGTCTGGATGCGCTGGATGGTGTCGATGTTGCTGTGCAGGTAGCGCACCCGAAGGCCCTGTTCCAACAGGTACTCGGTGAGGTCTTCGGCCATCTTCTTGGTGAGCGTGGTGATGAGCACCCGGTGGCCGCGAGCGACGCGGTCGTTGACGTTCTCGATGAGGTCGTCGATCTGGCCCTTGGTGGGCTTGACGATGACCTCGGGGTCGACCAGGCCGGTGGGACGCACGATCTGCTCGACCACCTGTTGCGAAACCCGCAATTCGTACTCGGCGGGCGTGGCCGACAGGAACACCACCTGATTGATGCGCTCCATGATCTCGTCGAACCGCAGCGGCCGGTTGTCGCGCGCACTGGGCAACCGGAAACCGTGATCGACCAACATGTCCTTGCGGCTGCGATCGCCGGCGTACTGACCGTGCAACTGCGGCACCGCCACGTGGCTCTCGTCGATGATCAGCAAGTAGTCGTCGGGGAAGTAGTCGAGCAATGTGAACGGCGGTTCTCCGTAGGTGCGGCCGTCGATGTGCATCGAATAGTTCTCGATGCCGTTGCAGTACCCCACCTCTTGGATCATCTCGAGGTCGTACTGGGTGCGCATGCGCAGCCGTTGTGCTTCGAGGAGCTTGCCGTTGGCCTCGAACCACGCCAGTCGCTCTTGCAGTTCGGCCTCGATGCCGATGACCGCCTTGCGCATGCGCTCGTCGCCGGCCACGTAGTGCGTCGCCGGAAACACTTGCGTGCGGCTGAGCTCTTTCAGTTGCTCGCCGGTCAACGGATCGACGACGGTGAGGCGGTCGACGGTGTCGCCGAACATCTCGATGCGCAGCACCGTTTCTTCGTACGACGGATGCACCTCGATGGTGTCGCCGCGCACGCGGAACTTGCCGCGGCCGAGCGTCATGTCGTTGCGATCGAACTGCAGGTCGACGAGCCGACGCAGGATGCTGCGCTGGTC
>JANNFQ010000221.1:0-1556 GCA_031380045.1 Acidimicrobiaceae bacterium | reverse complement strand
TAACACCGTGCCGCGCGTTGGCGACCTTGACGCGATCAGCCGTTGCAGGCATCCAGCCCTACCGCTGTGCTGGATTCCTCGAGGTGCAAGGTTTCGGGTGTTTGGCCGTCGGCGTCCAGTTCGGCTTGGGCGGCGGCCGGATCTGTCGAAGCTTTCTGCCAGGACGCGATCACGCCATCCAGCGCGGCCTCGAATTCGTCGATCTCGCCATCGAGACCCTCGGGCCGGTCGACGTCTTTGATCTCTGCGGCGGCGGTCTGAAAGGCGGGTGTGAAGTCGGCCAGGAAGGTCATCAGCTGTTCGACGGATGGCGCCGAGTCTGTCGGTAACGCCGCTGCGGCGGCCTGCCGTTCGGTTTCGAGGCGTTGGCAGATGGGCACGATGTCGGCTGCCCATTCGCTGGCCGAGGGTGCATCGTCGCCGCAGGCCGTCAGCGACCCTGTGGCGAATATTGTCAGCAGGGCGAATGAGTAGAGCGTGGCTCGAGTGGACATGGCGGTTCCTCCGTTGTGGGGTGTCGACCGGTCGGTCCGGTCGGTTTGTGTCACCGAACGATGCAGCTGTTGCTGTCCTCAAGCCGAGGCCATGTGGTCCTACTCGTGGGGTCGAACGTCCCCCAGGCCGGCTGCTCTTGCGATACGGACTGCGGCCGCGCGGTCGACGGCGCCGATCTTGGCCAGGAGTTCGGAGACCAGGTTTCTGATGGTTTTGGGTGCGTAGCCCAACTCTCGTGCGATGGCGGTGTTGTCCAACCCCTGAGCGACCCCTTCCAGGATTTCGAGGTCCCTGTCGCTCAGGTCCGGAAACGACTGGCGGCCGGCTCGCGGGCGCGTCGCAACGGCTGCCTGAGCCACGCGTTCGGCGATCTCTTCGCCAAAGAGGATCTGGCCGCTCGCGGCTGCACGAATCGCTCGCTCGATGTCATCGCCGCTGGCGCCCTTCACCAGATATCCGGCGGCGCCGGCAGCGATCGCGTCGAAGATGTGTCGGTCGTCGTCGTGCATGGTCAGCACCACGCACCGGCACGCGGCCAATGATCGCCGCAGTTCCTTCACGACCCCGACGCCATCGAGCTGGGGCATGTCCAAGTCAACCAATGCGACATCGGGTTGCAGGTGCAGGGCTCGGCTGACTGCGTCGCGTCCGTTGTCTGCCTCGCCGACAACGATGATGTCGGCCCGCCGTTCGAGCACCGATCGCAACCCGTCACGCACGATGGGATGGTCGTCGACGATGAGTACTCGTATTGGTTCGGGTCGTGTCATCGGTATGCCTCGGCCAGTAGTCGGAACCGAACCAGCGTGCCACCGTGCGCCGACCGAGCGATGTCGAACTCGCCCCCGGCTGCAGCGATTCGCTGAGCCATCGAACGCAAACCGGTGCCATCCGATGGCGGGTCGGGCACACCCATGCCGTCGTCCTCGATCTCGCCCTGCACCATGTGATTCTGATCGACCGCCAATCGGATCGCGCCATGGCGGCCACCGCTGTGGCGGACGGCATTCGCCATTGCCTCCAGAAAGACGACATAGACCGCGTCCTCTTGGTCGGGTCGA
>JANNFQ010000453.1:0-8403 GCA_031380045.1 Acidimicrobiaceae bacterium | reverse complement strand
TGCGCCCCCGCCGGCCACGACCACGAAGGCTGTCGGTGCGGCAGGCAGCCATGTGCGAGCCAGCACCAGCCCGACCAGGCCGCCCAACGTGAACAGTGGCAGCAGCAGACCGCCGACCAGATCGACGGCGACCAGCGTCACGATCACGACAGCGAACGTGGCCATCGCGGCCGCCAGGGGCAACGCTCTGGCCGACGTTGCCCACTGAAACATCCGGTCTCCCGACCCGACGAAGATGGCCCGGTCGGTTGCCGCCCACCCGATGGGAAGCGCAAGCGCGAGAACGACAAACGCAACCGTCACTCGCTTGCGGAAGCCCCATCGCACGGCCCTTGCACGCGCCAAGAGTCGGGCGAACCATCCGCCCACGAGGCCACAGATCGTGCCGACCACCAACGCCGCCAGCGCCACCGATCGAGTCGGCAGATGGGGCGCTGCACCCAGCACTCCACCCACGTCACCGGTCAGCCGACGAACGGCCCAGGCCGCTGCCGCGCCGACGATCAGCGGCATGAAGTCCCGCCGTCGCGGCCATCGCCGGTCGCCGATCTCGACCACGAACAGCGCCGCTGCGATGGGTGCCTCGATTGCCATCGACAGGGCGGCCACGCCTGCCGCGATCGTCCACGCTCGCTCGTATCCACCGCGGCGAACCAGCCGTGCGACACGAGCGCCCAGCGCTCCCCCGAGGTGCAGCGCCGGCCCGTCGAGGCCCAGGGGGGCGCCCAGCCCCACCCCCAACGCGGTGGCGACAAGCCGTGCCGGAGCCGGGCGCAGATCGGCCGGTGGGTCGGCCAACGCCCGCGAGAATGCGCGGGTTGTCTGACCCGTGGTGCGGGCCATGCGGACCACCACCATCGATAGCACCGCGCCGGCGATCACGACCATCGCCCACCAGCGGTCGTCGTTGGCGGGCCAGCGAACCATCCAGTGTGCGGCGATCACACACTGGCGACCGACCATGGCCGCCATCACGGCAATCGACGCCGTGCCCAGCGTTCGGGTGATGGTCCGCTTCACCGTCGGCAGCACGTCGCCACGCTACGTCCCGAACCTCGGCGGGGTGCGGCAAAGCAAAGGCACGCGAGTGGAGTCGTACAGTGCCGTCGATGATCGATCACCTCGTGCTGGCCACCGACGACCTGGAACGCACCGTCGCGCAGATCACCCGCGATTGGGGCATCACTCCGACACCCGGCGGCGCACACGTGGGGCATGGCACACGCAACGAGCTGGTGGCGCTGGGTGATGGCGCCTACCTCGAGATCGTCGGTCCCGACCTCGGCCAGGCCGATCACACCGGTGCGCGGCCGTTCGGCGTGGACGGCCGCAGCGGCCAGCGGTTGGTGGCGTGGTGTGCTCGACCGCCGCTTGGTCTGGAATCGGCCAGAACTGCTGCTTTGCACCACGGACACGACGTCGGCCCGATCACTTCCATGTCGCGGCGGCGACCCGACGGTGTGTTGTTGGAATGGCGTCTGACATTTCCTCCACTGTCGCCCGATCGTCCCGACGAACCGGCCGTGCTGCCGTTCCTGATCGACTGGCTGCACAGCCAGCACCCGACCACGTCGCTGCACCATCGCGTCCAGTTGCTGGAGCTGCAGCTGCAGCCGCAGACACCAGCGGCCGAACGGGTGATCGCGGTGGTCGATGCAATCGCACCCGATCGACGCATCTCGGTGCGCGCCACCGTTGACCTGCGCGATCACCTGGTGGCGCGAGTGATGACGCCGATCGGAGAGGTCACGTTGACAGGGTGAGCATGATCTCGTCGATGATCGACGGCGGGGTGCGCGGATGCATGAACACCAGGCGGCCGATGGGTTCTCCGCGGTAGGTCGATGGGGCCACGAAGGCGATGCCGTCGTCCAGCAGGCGCCGCGCCCACGTTCGCCACTCGTCTGCGCCCCACCCGTCGCGACGGAACAGCACGACCCCCAGTTCGGGCCGCATGACCAGATGGGTGGCCGGGCATGCATCCAGCGCGTCGGCCATCGCCGAAGCCATAGTCAGCCCGGCACGAATTGCCGTGCGATGGGCCTCGATGCCGTGCAGCGCCAGCGCGAACCAGATCGGCAGGCCGCTGGCTCGACGGGTCAGTTGATAGCCCAGGTCGCATGGGTTGTGGGCGTCGTCGTCGGTGCGCAGCACATCGATGTAGGGCCCGTGTTGCGTATGCACGGCGCGGGCCAGGTGCGGCTGGCGATAGACCAACGCGCAGGACCCAGCAGGTGCGAACAACCACTTGTGGGGATCGACGATGAACGAGTCGGCGCGGCCGATGCCCGCGAACCTGGACGCCATCTCGGGCAGCAGGATCGCCGCCAAGCCGTACGCGCCGTCCACGTGGAACCAGGCGCCTAGCTCTTGGGCGACGTCGGCGCAACCGTCGAGGTCGTCGACCACACCGGCATTCGTCGAACCGCCGGCAGCGACCACGATGCCGACATCGCGCCGGTCACCGATGGCGGCGCGCAGCTCGGGACCGTTCAATCGGCAATCGGGACCGGTGGGAACCAACAGCGGTTCCAACCCCAAGATGTGCAGCGCGTTGTCGACCGACGCGTGCGCGGTGTCGGCCACCGCAACCATTCGCCGGCCATCAGCACGATCGCGGGCGACCGCCAGTGCCGACAGGTTGCCGATGGACCCGCCGCTCATGAAGCATCCCGCCGAGCCGGGCGGCATGCCAGCTGCATCGCACAGCAGATCGATCACCTGGTTCTCGGCGGCAACCGCGCCGGCGCCCTCCAACCACGACTCGGCCGAGAAATTGGCTGCGCCGACGATCGCATCCATCCACACGCCCGCGGCGGACGGCGACATGGGGATGAAGGCCAGGAACCGTTCGCTGTCCAGACCGATGTTGTTGGGCGCCAACACATCGGTGAACTGCTGCCACGCACCGTCCAGTCCCAGACCCTCGTCGGTGATCGATCCGGCGAGCTGTGCATCGAGGGATCGCTTGTCGCCGATCACTCCGATCGGCGAATGGGCCAGCCGCGCGTTGATCCATTGCACCGCGCGCTGCGGCAGGTCGCCGATCTGGCTGTCGGCGCCGTGCAACATCAGCGATTCACTCCGGCGTCACGTAGGCAGCGGTGATCCCGCCGTCGATGATCAGCGACTGACCGGTCATCCAGCTGGACTCGTCGCTGGCCAGGAACAGTGCCCCGTTGGCGATCTCGATCGGCTCGCCGAACCGGCCCATGGGGATGTGTACCAGGCGGCGATTGCGCTTGTCATCGTCGCTGAGGAACTTGGCCAACAACGGCGTCATGATCGGCCCAGGACACAACGCGTTGGCCCTGATTCCCTGCCTGGCGTAGATCACGGCGATCTCGCGCGTCATCGCCAGCACAGCGCCCTTCGACGCGGTGTACGCAACCTGCGGGGTGGCCGCACCCATGTGCGCGACGAATGACGCGACGTTGATGATCGAGCCACTGTGGCCGCTCTGCTCGGCCGACTTCTGCATGGCCGGGATGGCGTGCTTGCAGCCCAACAACACGCCCAGGACGTTGATGTCCATGGTCTTCTGGTAGGTCTCGATGCTGGTGGTCACCGGGTTGTCGTCGTCGCCCAACATGACGCCCGCGTTGTTGTACAGCACGTGCAGGCCGCCGAAGGTCTCGACTGCGTGATCAACGGCCGACTTGACCGACTCGTCGTCGGTCACGTCGCAGCTCACGTAGGTGGCCTCGCCCCCGGCGGCGGCGATGGCCTCGTCCACCTCGTCGCCATCGGACATGTCGGCGATCACCACCATGGCGCCCTCCGCCGCAAACCGCTCGGCGCCGACGCGGCCGAGGCCAGATGATGCTCCAGTGATGAGGGCGACTTTGCCCGACAGACGACTCATGTCGCCCGAAGGTAGTCGGTCGGCCAGACTGGTGGCCGCATGACTCTCGCGAACAGCTGGCGCGTGATGACGTGGAACGTGCACGGCGCGGCGCAGCCCGACCTCGGTCGATTGGCCGATGCCGTGCGCGATCAGCGACCCGATGTGCTGGCCGTTCAAGAAATACGCGCCCGCCAGGCCGTCGAGTTGGCCCAGTTGCTGGGCTGGCAGCATCAGTGGGCACGCAAGCACTACCCCTACTCGCCACTTGCCTGGTGGCTGGCCGAGGGCGCTGCGACCATGTCGCCGCATGCCATCGCCCATCCGGTGCGGCGTTCGTTGTCGCCGGGAGTATCCACGTGGACGTACCGACACCGGATCGTCCTCGCCGCCACCGTCCAGCGCGACACCGACTCGGTCCGCTTGTACAACACCCACCTGGCGTCGCACAGCCAACCCGACGAACGCATCGAACAGGCCGGTCGTCTAGCCACCATGATTGCCGACGAGACACCGCCGATAGCTGTGATCGCCGGCGACCTGAATGCGCCCGGCGAGGTCGAGGTCGTCCGCCAGTTCCACCGCATGGGCCTGCGCGACCCAGGCGGTGGCCCGACCCATCCGTCAATGTCACCTCGTCGTCGCCTGGACTACATCCTGGTTCCCGAAGGCGCTCGAGTCTCCGAACAGCACTCCCCCGACGGCGGCGACGCATGGCGCGAGCTCAGCGACCACGTCCCCGTCCTCGTCGAGTTCTCGATCCCCGCGTTTGTGTCAAACGTACAATCGCCTGACCAGGTGCTGTAGGTCCGATGGTTTGTGTCAAACCGTGGGAGCGTCGCTAGATGCGCTCCCAGTAGCGGCGCAGTTCCCAGTCAGTGACGGTGTGGTTGAAGGCCTGCCATTCGGCCTTGGCCATGGTGAGGATGTGGTGGTGCACGTCGTCGCCGAAGCACTCGCGAGCGATGGACGAGTTCTCCCACAGCGCGATCGCATCGGGCAGGTTCCACGGGATGCGGTCGATGTCGGGCGCCTCGTAGCCGTTGCCGCTGAACGGCTCTTCCAGCGGCAACTCGTTGCGAATGCCGTACAGCCCGCCGGCCAACGTGCCGGCGAATGCGAAGTAGCTGTTGGCATCGCTGCCGGGAATTCGGCACTCGACGCGAGTGCCCTTGCCGTGGCCCACCAGCCGATAACCGAGGGTGCGGTTGTCGATGCCCCAGCCGACGCCGGTCGGTGCCCATGAACCCAGCTGGAACCGCTTGTAGCTGTTGACCGTGGGCGCCCACAGCAGACTGAACTCGCGCGAGGTCGCGATCAGCCCGGCCAGGTAGTGCTGGAACAGCGGGCTCATGTGATGCGGATCGTGGTGATCGCCTTCGAACAGCGCCTTGGTGCCATCCAGGCTCCACAGACTGGAGTGGATGTGACACGACGAACCCGTGTCGTTGATGTCGTACTTGGCCATGAAGCTGATCGAGCGACCGCTGAGATGGGCGATCTCTTTCGCGGCCGTCTTGTACACGCTGTTGCGATCGGCCATCTCGACAGCCGTGGTGTAATCGAGGTTGATCTCGTGCTGGCCCTTGCCGGCCTCGCCCTTGCTGAACTCCACGGGCACACCCGCGGCCTCGAGCCCTCGCCTGATCTGACCCAGGATGTACTCGTCCTTGGTCGTCTGCAGGATGTGGTAGTCCTCGAGCCACGGCGAATGCGGCTGCAGGTCGCGGTATCCCTTGGCATGTGCCTCGTCGTAGGTGTCCTTGAACAGGTAGAACTCGATCTCGCTGGCCACCATCGGCAGATAGCCCAGTTCGGCGGCGGCCTGCACCTGGCGGTGCAGGATGGTGCGCGGCGCCACCTCGACCAGTTCCTTGGTGTCCACATCGAACAGATCGCACATGACCATGGCCGTCTTGTCGACCCACGGCGTGATTCGCACTGTGTCCCAATCGGCCCGCGCCAGCATGTCGCCGTAGCCCTGGTCGTAGCTGGCGAAGCGGTAGCCCGGCACGGGGTTGTTGTCCATGTCGCACGCGATCAGGTAATCGCAGTTCTCGGTGCCGCCATCGGCGACCTGCTCGAGGAAGAAGCGGCCGGTCGTGCGCTTGCCCACCAGCCGACCCTGCAGATCGGGGAAGACCATCAAGACGGTGTCGATGTCCCCTGAGCGGATCTTGCCCTCGAGTTCTTCGCGGGACACGTGCATGCGTGATGACATGGGGCGAGAGACTAGATCGGTTGGAAGCCATTCAGTTCGTTGCGCATCTGCGCCAGGCCGACCGGGCCCAGTGACAGCGCGAACGTGTGGAACCGGCGCAGATCGAAACTGGGGCCCAGCCGGGCGCGAGCATCCGAGCGCGCGGCCAGCCACTCACGCTCGCCGATCTTGTAGCTGATCGCTTGCGCCGGCCAACCCAAGTAGCGGTCGATCTCACTGCGTAGGAACGTTTCGCCCTGACCGGTTTCGCTGATCGCGAACTGCAACGCCAGGTCGGGCGTCCACACCTGGCCACCGTGGAATGCGGTGCCATCGCTGAGCGTGGTGCTGTCGGGAATGCGCATGCCCAGGTGCATGCCGATGTCGACGATGACGCGCACTGCGCGCAACTGTTGGCCGCACAGGAACCCGAGGCGATGATCGGGGTTCTCGAACCAACCGAGTTCATCGCACAGCCGCTCGGCGTACAGCGCCCAGCCCTCGCCATGGCCCGACACGAACGAGCCCCTCTGGAACCGCGACAAGTGCTGGCCCTGCAACCTCGCGTACCCGATCTGCAGATGATGTCCTGGCACCGATTCGTGGTAACACGTGGTGACGTCGCCCCACATCGGAAACGAGGTGCGACCGAGCGCGGGATACCAGGTGCGACCTGGACGACTGAAGTCTTCGGACGGGCCGGTGTAGTACGGCGCGGCAGCCGAGCCGGCCGGTGGGATGTGCACCTCGCAGCGGTTCATCACCTCGGGGATGTCGAACTGCTCGCCGGCGCGCCACAGCGCATCGTCGGTCACGCTCTGCAACCATTCGCGATACGCGTCGACGCCATGCACCGAGCGCTGTGGATCGGTGTCGAGCAACTCGCGCACCTCCTCGAACGTGGCACCCGGCTTGATCAGCTCGCAGGTCTGCAGGATCTCGCGGCGCAACGTGTGGTACTCGGTCCACGCCCATTCGTACATCTCGGTCGGGTCCAACTCGGCGCCGTTCATCGCCCGAGAACTGACCGTGTAACGCTCGAGCCCGCACGCATCCACCGGCGTGGCGTCCTGCAGATAGTCGTCCCGTAGGTAGCCCGCGAACGCGCCGAACGCGTTGGTCGCCATCTCGACACCAGCGGCCAAACGATCGATGGTGGATGGCGACACATCGCTGCGTTGCGCCGCCTCGGCGCCCAGCGAATCGAACCACCGATCGTCGGCCCATGTGGCGCATTGCTTGGCCACCACCTGGGTCTGGCGCTGCGATGCAACGACGTTGGCCGACCGGCCCGCCTGCAGCGAAGCCCGCACACCGTCCAGCGCACCACCGACTGCGTGCACCCGTGCAGCGACGTGCTGCCACGCCTGCTCGCCGTCGCGAGACATCAGATCGAACGCTGAACGGATGGTGGCGACAGGCGCCGCCAACGCGCGCAGCGGGCGCATCCACTCACCCGATTCGTGCAGTGCGACGATCACGTCGAACCGTTCGGTCAGGTAGTCCTTGGCCAGACGATCGTCGTGGTTCGATGGCTGCAGCGCGCTGAGCTGGACCATGGACCGACGAACGTGATCCACCCGCGCCTGGCACCCATCAGGCGAGAAATCCGTGGCCAGGTGATCGAATCCGGGAATGCCCCGACTGGTGGCCGAGTACGGATCGAGTGCCGCCGATTCGCTGACGAACGCGTCGGACAGGGCAAAGATGGGCGACAGCTGCGACATCGCCGGAGCGTAGATGCCGTGCAGGGCCCGGCGTCAGGCCTTCTTCTTGACCGGCTCTTTCGCCGGCTTCAAGACTCCCTTGGCGAGTGCCTCGTCGAGGTAGTGCTCGGCTTCTTCGGCGCTGACCTTCAGGGCCGGCGCGATCTCGCTGATGAGGTTGATGCGAGCCCGGTCGTACATGGTGCGCTCGGCGGCCGACAGCGACGCGTCGCGGTTGCGGGCAGCCAGGTTTCGCACCACTTCGGCGACCTGATACACGTCGCCGCTCTTCAACTTCTCTTGGTGGTTCTTGAACCGGCGGCTCCAGTTGCTGGGCACGCGCGGGTCTGCCTTCGAGAGCACCGATACCAGGTCTTCCAGTTCGTCGCTGGACACCGGAGGACGCACGCCCACTTCGCTGGCCTTCGAGGTGGGAACGGACAACGTCATCTCGTTGATCACCGTGCGCAGGATGAGATACTCCTGGCTGGCGCCGAACGCGTCCATCTTCTTGGTGCCCTGCACCAGGCACGCCCCGTGCTGGGGGTAGATGACGGTGTCGCCCTTTTTGAACTTCACGCGAAGTACCTCACGAATTTTCTGTCTGGGAGTTGCTTCGTCATTGCTTCGTCATCTTTCATGCCCGAACGGAG
>JANNFQ010000430.1:0-3507 GCA_031380045.1 Acidimicrobiaceae bacterium | reverse complement strand
AATGGCCGAGTCAAGATGATCCGCTACCGCCAGTTCCACGTAGTGTTTCGTCAGCTCCTCAACGAACAGAGGATTCCCGTCACTCTTTTGACGAATCTCTTCAGTTATCGCCTTACTAAGAGTCTGCTGGCTGTTTGCTCGCCGATGACGATGTGTTACGGGCGATCCGTCTCGAGTGCGGCGTCGCCCAGAAGGCAGTGGCAGACGATCTTGGTGTCACTGCATCGGCCATCGCCCAGTTGGAGGCCCGCTCGCTCGACACCGCACAGCTCGGCACAGTTCGCCGCTACTTCGAAGCCCTCGGCTACGAACTCACCGTCGGCGTCGTCCCCCTGAGGAGCTCCGCACCACACGACAGCCGGTAGCCGGCTGGTCCGCGACACCCTCCATCGGTCGAGCCGCGACTGCTGAGCCGACGGCAGGTTAGGTACACCCCGTCGAAACAAGCAGCAGCCGTCGTTCATTGCCCAGAGCTGGCATCGCGCTGCCTGAGCGACCACTCTTCTTGGCGCACGCGGCATGTCTCGCGCCCATTGCTACTCAGTCAGGGCCATCGCGGCGTACTGATGCCACGCGAGGATGTCGGTCGGCCGGCATACGTGTACCGCTTTGGACCGGTTCGGGCGAGTAGATGGGTGTGGCTTCACGCGAGGTGTCGATGATCGATGAGAACGAGGAGCAGGAGCCAGTCGGCGCGCTTTCGTTCGACGACTTCTTCCGCGTCGAGTTGCGTCCCCTTACTGCGCTCGCGTACGGCCTGTCCGGTAACCGAGCGCTCGCCGAGGATCTAGCGCAGGAGGCACTGATGGCTGCCTACCGCAACTGGGACAGGGTGAGCGTGCTCGACAACCCTGCAAGGTGGGTCCGTCGCGTCGTTGCCAATCGTTCGGTGTCCTCCTTCCGGAAGCGCGTGGTCGAAGCGGCGGCGCTCTCGACCCGCCTTCGGGTCAGGGACGACGGAACGTCGAGAATCGGGCCGATGCCAGCCGAGGACGAGCACGTGTGGGTCGCGATCCGGGCGCTCCCTCAAAGGCAAGCCCAAGTCATCACACTGCGCATCCTCGATCGATCCACGGTCGGCGAGATCGCCGACGTGCTTGGCATCTCCGAGGAGGCCGCCAGCACACACCTGCGGCGAGCCCGCTCAACACTCGCACGTCATCTCGCCAAAGGAGACCTCCGATGACTGATCTCGATCATCGTCTCGAATCCGCGGCCGGCGCGATGCACCGCGCGATCAGCCACGTGCCCGCCGACCCCGCCTCTGCCCGACCCAGCCGTGACCAGTGGCACGCAGAGAGGGGCCCGCAGCGACGGCTCGGCTTGATTGCGGCCGCCACGATCGCCGTCACAGGCGTAGCAGGACTCGTGCTCATCGAGCGCCGACCTGACCCAGGTGCCTCGAACCCACCGGCCGCCGCCTCGACCACCGCAACGACGACCGTTGCCGCTCCCACGATCACGCCATTGGAGCTCGCCGACGCACCGGCCGGCCTGACACTCGTCGCACAAGGGATCCGGCCAACGGGTGGCGAGGAGCTTCGGGCGGGTGTGTTCGTGAAACGCGATGCACAGGGCAACGTCATCAACCGGGTCATCGCTCGACTCGGCACGCTGAGCCTGTACGTAGGCGACCAACAGATCGCGCCGCCACCGAACCTCACCACCGCAACCAGCGGCGACATCTACATCGACTCCGGAGTGTTGCGAGTGGAGTATGGCCTCGGCGACCTCGGCAACCTCGCACTCGACGCCTACTACGTTGGCGAACAGATCGACACGACACTCACCGACCAGATGCAGCAACTCGCGGCCTCACTCGACCTCGCCGCCGGGAATGCCATCGCCGTGACCGGACCCCTTCCCTCCGGCTGGATGCTTGCTGCTGCTGGTGTCGAACCCGAACAAGCCGTCCCGAGCTTCTACCAAGCGTTCGAAGTCGACAGTGCCGATGGTGGACCGAAGATCATGATCGACAACCGCATGATCAGCGATGCGAGCTACCCGTACTGGACGCCGGGGCAAACGCTCCAGCCGGTCCAGATTCGCGGACACGCCGGCTTTGTGACCAAACAGGACTACGCCGCCGTCACGAACAACCCGGACGCGCCAGCAGTCGCCGACCCGACCAGTTCCGCAACAATCCTGATCTGGGAGGAAGCACCCGGCCACTGGGTCACCATGTGGGTAGCCGACCGGACAACAGAGCAAGCCGCCAACCTGGCGGCCACCCTGGTCGCCGTCGACCAAGACCAATGGCGCCTGCCCGGCGCAGCAACTTCCACCACGCCTATCGGGCTGCCAGTCTCTTCGCCCTGACAGGGCCGACTCGGCTACCACCGAAGCCTCATCTCCGACCCCGGGGCACATGGGTTGAGTTGGGCTGGCGCGTCCACGAGGTGTCGAGAGAGGTCGTCAGCACGGACGTCGGATGTGCACGAAGCGCTTCCACGACCGAGGTAAAGGCAGCGTCATCGCCCTGTCCGAGGGCGGTATCGACGTGCTCGATGAGTGCTGACCGATCGCAAACTGCAGGTGTATTGTCACTCTGTGGTTGACGACGTTTTCGATCTGTTGCCGACCGCCGATGAGCGTCTGCGATGACGGAGTTCCAGAACCGCGTCGCCATCGTGACGGGCTCGTCGAGCGGCATCGGTGAGCAGATCGCACGCCGGCTGTCGGCGCTGGGCGCGACGGTGGTCGTGAACTCGGCGACGTCGTTGCACGCCGGGCAGGCTGTCTCGAGTTCGCTCGCTGGCGAGTCCACCTACATACGGGCCGACATCAGCATCCGCAGCGAAGCGCTCGGGCTCGTCGACCAGACGATCGACACCTACGGCAGGCTCGACTACCTCATCAACAACGCTGGGTGGACCACCTCGGTAGCGCACGAAGACATCGATGCGCTGACCGAGGAGATCTTCCGCAAGACCTTTGAAGTGAACGTCTTTGGAACCTGGACGGTGATCAAGCACGCCATCCCGCACCTTCGCCGGTCCGACGATCCGTGCATCGTGAACATCACGTCGATCGCAGGCATTCGTCCTGTGGGCTCGTCGATCGCGTACTCCATGAGCAAGGCGGCCTTGAACCACATGACCAAGCTGCTCGCGAAGTCCTACGGACCCATCCGCGTCAACGCCGTGGCGCCGGGACTCGTGGCCACTCCGTGGACGTCCGACTGGGAGGAGACGCACAAGGCGGTCGCAGCGAGGGCGCCGATTCCCAGATCTGCCACACCCGACGATTGCGCCGAGGCAGTGCTCGGGCTGATTCGCAACCGTTACACCACTGGCGAAGTCTTCGTCGTGGATGGTGGCCTCACGCTTTGCTGAGACGACCCGTCAGTACGAGCGGCGGTGACGGGCGTCGTCGATCAACTTCTGCACGAGCTCCTTGCCGCGCGCCTGGGTCTCGGCGGAGTGCAACCGTTGCGAGAGCGTGCGGTTGGTCCGAGCCGACGACAGGTAGTTGCGTTCGTACAACTCGCATCGGCCCCGAGTTCTG